>JAJFGM010000040.1 GCA_021776145.1 Kiloniellaceae bacterium
GCGCCCGGTGCTCTACGCCTATCTGCTGTGGTCCGGTGCGCTCGGCATCGGCCAGGTGATGATCCGCGGCGAGGCGGGTTTGCGTGCCCTCTTCATTCTGCCCGCCGTGCTGTTCACCGTCGCCATGGTGATTTTCCCGACCCTTTTCGGGTTTTACGTCGCCTTCACCGATTGGAATCTCAGTTCCTTCGCCGGCCGCCACTTCAACGGCTTGGACAACGTCCGGCAAATGCTGCAGGACCCCTACTACTGGAACGCCCTGCGTAACATGGTCTACTACGTCGCGGCGGTGCTGGTCGAATACGCCATCGCTTTCGGCCTGGCCCTGCTGCTCAATTCCCAGATCCGGGCGCGCAAGTTCTTTCGGATCGTCTTCCTGCTGCCCCTCATGCTGAGCCCGGTCGCGGTCAGCTGGATGATCGGCAAGTCGATGCTGGAGTACCGCTTCGGACCGATCGCCAGTCTCGCGCGCAGCCTCGGTTGGGACAGCCCGGCCTTCTTCGCGACGCCCGAGATCGCCCGTCTCAGCATCATGATCATGGACGCCTGGACTTTCATTCCCTTCATGATGATTATGCTTCTAGCGGGCCTGCAGGCCATCCCGCGTGATATCCTGGAGGCCAGCAAAGTCGACGGCGCAACGGCCTCGCAGGCCTTTTGGAGAATCATCTTTCCCCTGATGATGCCGGTCAGCATCACGGCCATCCTGCTGCGCATCATTTTCAAGCTGAAGCTCGCCGACATCGTCATCAACGTCACCGCCGGCGGGCCCGGCGGCGCGACCGACACGGTCACCTCATTCATTTTCCGCGAGTATCGCGATCGCTCGAACGTCGGTTACGGCACCCTGCTCGCCATGTTCTATCTCGTCCTCATTATCGTATTCATGCTGCTTTTGCTGAAGCTGATCAGCCGCTGGTCCGGGCAGCGGACCTGAATGGCTCGGCCCAAAGTACGCAACGCAGGCAAGAAAGGGTTTTGATTGAATTCCAATGTGGCCCCACGGAACGCCGACAGCGGCGAGACGTTTTTGCGCGCGAGGCTGCTGTCGAACCGCGCGGTGATCTACGTCGCGCTCATCGTCTGGGCGTGCATCTGCCTCTTTCCGATTTTCTGGACGGTGACCACCGCCTTCAAGACCGCCGTCAACGTCACCCAGGGTCACTTGATTCCCTGGATCGACTTCCAGCCGGACTGGAAAGGCCTGCGTTCTCTGGGCCTGTCGCCCGACACGATTTTCGAAATCTCGACGGTGCGCGAAGAGTTCCTCAAACGCTTCTTCAACAGCGTCATCACCTCGACCTCCGCTTCCTTCCTGGCGGTGGTCATTGGCTCCCTCGCCGCCTACGGCCTCAGCCGCTTCTCCTACAAGTTCGGGTTCTTCCGCAACAAGGACATCTCGTTCTTTTTCCTGTCGCAGTTGGTCCTGCCGCCGGTCGTTCTCGCCCTGCCGTTCCTGGTTCTCTACAAGGAGCTCGACCTTCTCGACACGCGCGTCGGCATCATCCTGCTCTATACCCTGATGGTGCTGCCCATCGTCATCTGGATCATGCACGATCAGTTCGGCGGCATCCCCATCGAGCTCGAGGAAGCCGCCCTGGTCGACGGCCTTTCGGTCTGGGGCGCCTTCCTGCGCATCGTACTGCCGCTCGCCCTTCCGGGCATGGTCGCGGCCTTTATCCTGTCGCTCGTCCTCTGCTGGAACGAGTACTTCTTCGCCGCCCTGCTGACCAGTACGGACGCCAAGACCCTGCCGGTCATGGTGGCCAGCCAAACCGGCTCGCAAGGCATTAACTGGTGGTCCATGGCGGCGCTCTCGGCGGCGGCCATCGCGCCGCTGGTGGTCATCGGCATCATTCTCGAGCGCTACATCATCAAGGGCATGACAGCCGGCGCCGTGAAGTAAGGCCAAAGGGCGATGAGGATGGCTCCTTGCGCTTCGGCGGACGCGGGAACTCTTGCTTTGAAAGAACCAAGAATTTCAAGGACAAACGCCAATGAGGCGCTCAGCACGCGTGGCGCTTGAGCGCAATTCCAAGGCTCATTTCCGATAATTCTTGATATATGATCCGCCCCTCAACCGTCGAGCCCGGCCATCAGATCCTTAGTCTGTTCGTAGAGGCCGCGATAGATGTCGTACTGACGCCGATAGACCTCCGAAGGCGCGGCGACGATGCGTTCCACTTCAGGATTCCAGGTCTCGATATCGCGCAGCTGGACAACGCCAAGCGCCAAGGCGGCAAGGAAAGCATCGCCATAGGAAGCCCCGATGCTGCGCCGACGCAGGATCTGTTCCACGCCGCCGATGTCCGACGTCGCTTGAAACCAGACCTGGTTCTTGGTGCCGCCGCCGACGGCCAGCACGCGGCGCGGGCTCTGGCCGATTTCGCGATAAGTCTCGATAATATGGGCGGTGGCGTTGGCGATGCCTTCGAGCAGGGCCCGGTAGATGTCGCCGCGCGTGTGCGTCAGGTTCATGCCGATCAAAGTGCCCTTGGCGTGCGGGTCGTGGATCGGCGTGCGTTCGCCGGAAAAGTACGGCAGCAGGATCAAGCCATTGGCGCCGGGCGGCGCGGCGGCGGCCTCTTGCGCCAGGGCGGCGAAGGCCGTCTCGGCATCGAGATCGCGGGCCAGATGGTCGCGGAACCAGTGGGTCAGGGTACCACTGGTCGCCAGGCCCGACTGCGAGGCGTGCTGGCCTTCGAACAGCCAAGGGGCGTACCACAGGCGCGGGTCCTCGACGCGCGCGTCGGTCAAGGCGATGATGAAGATGGTCGAACCGTACATCATCATCATGTCGCCGCTCTGCAGCACGCCGACGCTGAGCGCTTCCGCCGCCGCGTCGACCGTGCCGGCGGTCACCGGTGTACCCGCCGCCAGTCCGGTCTCGGCCGCCGCCTCGGGCGTCACTTCGCCGACGATCTCGCTGCTCCACGCCAGCCGCGGTAGCTTGTCGAGCTCGACGATATCGTCGCAGAGCTCGCTGCTCCAATCCTGACGGTCGACAACATAGAGCGGACTGAAGTTGGCGGCGGTGTAGTGGTCGATGACGTAGTCACCGGTCAGGCGATAGACGAGGTAAGAGGTCGAGGTGAGAATCTTGGCGGTCTGGGCGAAGAGTTCCGGGCGGTTGCGCTTCAGCCAGAGGATCTTCGGACCGACCGACTGCGAGGTCAGGGCATTGCCGCAGCGCGCCAGCAGCACGTCTTCGCCGATCCGCGCGGTCAGCTCCTCGACTTCCTTGGCGGCGCGGCCGTCGACACCGTAGAGTACGCCGTTGCAGAGCGGCTCGCCCGCCGCATCGACCGGCAGCATGCAGGGGCCGATGGCGCTGCAGGCCACCGCCGCGATGGCGCCGGGCGCGACACCGCTATCGGCCAATAGGCGGCGGCTGAGATAGACGAAACCATCCCACCAGTCTTCGCGGGCCCGGTGCTCCGCCCAGCCCGGTCGCGGCACGATCATCTCATGCCGCCTGGCAGCCTGGGCGACGATCTCGCCAGCGGAATCGACCAGGACTCCCTTGGCCTCGAAAGTGCCGATATCGATGCCCAATGTATAGGTCATGAAATGAAATCGTCGCGGTCGAGACTGAAGCCGGCGTCGATGCGCGGCAGGGCCTCCACAAGAAGACGCGTCAGGTTTACGAGGTCGTTGAGGTCGCAAACCTCGAGTGAGGAATGAGTGTAGCGCGCCGGAAAACCGAGATCGATCGAGGCGACGCCACCGCCGACCAGTTGCACATAGGAGGAATCGGTCAGGATGCCGATATGGGCGCTTTTCTGCAGCGCCATTCCTGTCGCCTCCGCGCTGGTCTCGAAGAGCGCGACCAGAGCCGGGTGCGGGATCGTGCCGTTGAGCGTGCCGCGACCATGAAAGGAATACATGCTGAGCGCCGGACCACCGCCAAGACGCACGTCGCCGCGCTGTCCCAGGTCGGGGGTGTCGGTGGCAAGCACGATATCGAGTTGGATGGCGATATCGGGCGACAGCGCCTGCGCCGCCGTTGTCGCGCCGCGCAGGTTGAACTCCTCCTGCACCGAAAAGACGAAGTGCAGGGTCGGGCGACTCGGCGCGTCGACCAAGGCCTCGGCCACTTCGATGATGACGGCGCAGCCGGCGCGGTCGTCTATGG
>JAJFGM010000391.1 GCA_021776145.1 Kiloniellaceae bacterium
CGCCGCGCCTTCCTCAAAGGCGTGATGCGCGACCAGGGCGTGTCCTGGGACCACCGACCGACGGACACCGCCGCTTCCAGCTATGTCCGCAACTCCATGCCGATCTACGAACTGGAAAAACGCGCGCGCTTTCCCAGTGTATAGACCGCGCTGAGGCTTAGCGGCCCTTGAACAGCGAGCCCAGCAGACCACGTACGAGTTCGCGACCAATGCTGCGGCCGGCGCTGCGCAAGAGGTTGTTGGCCATGGAACCGAAAGTCGACTGCTTGCGACGGCTTGTCTGGCCACGGCTGCGCGTCGGCGTGCGGGCGGCCGGGCGGCGCTTTTTTTCGCGCTTCAGGCGCTCTTCTTCCTGACGCAGCGCCTCGGCGGCGGTTTCGGCACGCTTGCCAAGGATTTCGTGGGCCGACTTTCGGTCGACCGTCTCTTCATAACGCCCGGCAAGCGGACTGGCGGCCATCACCGCGGCCCGTTCGGCCCGGGTCGCCGGGCCCATGCGCGACGCCGGTGGCCGAATTAGCGTGCGTTGAACAATGCTGGGAACGCCGCGCCCGCCCAGGGTCGAGACCAGGGCCTCGCCGACGCCGAGCTCGGTGATGGCGGTGACGACGTCGAGCTTGGGGTTGGCGCGGAAAGTCTCGGCCGCCGCCTTCACGGCCTTGCGGTCGCGCGGTGTAAAGGCGCGCAGCGCATGCTGGAAGCGGTTGCCGAGCTGACCCAACACCTCGTCGGGCACGTCCAGCGGGCTTTGAGTGATGAAATAGACGCCGACGCCCTTGGAGCGGATCAGCCGCACGACCTGTTCGACCTGCCGCAACAGGGCCTTGGGCGCATTGTCGAACAGCAGATGCGCTTCGTCGAAAAAGAAGACCAGCTCTGGCTTGTCGGGGTCGCCAACCTCGGGGAGCCGCTCGAAAAGCTCCGCCAGCAACCACAGCAGAAAAGTCGAATAGAGCTGCGGCGCCAGCATCAACTTGTCGGCGGCGAGAACGTTGATATAGCCGCGGCCCTGGCGGTCGCGGCGCATGAGATCGTCCAGATCGAGCGCCGGTTCGCCGAAGAATTTGTTGCCGCCCTGCTGGCCGAGTGACAGCAGGCGCCGCTGGATGGCGCCGACCGAACGCGGCGAGACGTTTCCGTATTCGGCGGAGATGTCCTTGGCGTTGGTGGCGACGAATTGCAGCAGGGACTTCAGGTCCTTGAGATCGAGAATCAGCAGGCCCTGGTCGTCGGCGAGCTGAAAGGCGATGTTGAGCACGCCCTCTTGCGTCTCGTTGAGCTCCAGCAGGCGGGCCAGCAGCAGCGGGCCCATTTCCGTCACCGTCGTGCGAATGGGATGGCCCTTCTTGCCGAAGAGATCCCAGAAAATGACCGGCGCGGCGGCGGTCTCGAAACCATCCATGCCGATGTCGCGGGCGCGGTCGACGAGCCCCTTCTTGGCAACGCCGGCCTTGCAGAGTCCTGAAAGGTCGCCTTTGACGTCGGCCAGAAACACCGGAACCCCCTGGTTGGCGAAACCCTCGGCGAGGATCTGCAGGGTGACGGTCTTGCCGGTTCCGGTGGCGCCGGCGACCAGCCCGTGCCGGTTGGCGAACTTCAGCGCCAAAGTTTGCGGCGCATCGCTGGCGCCGACAAAGATTTTCGTCGTGTCTGTCATGCGCCTTGGTTCCTTAGGTTACATTCGTCAACGAGCGTCGGTTTCGCCGTTCATAGCACCGTCACCGCGTACTGGCGACACTGCGTACTGGCGACACCGCGTTTTGGCGACACCGCGTTTTGGCGACACCGGCAATCGAAAGAGCGCCGCGAAATCAGCAACGCGCCGCAACCGGGGCCGAAACAGTCCGGCACCGGTCACAGCCGATGTACGGTGGCCTTCGCCGTGATCTGGCGGCGGCGGCGGCAGCCGCCGCCAGTGCCGATGATCCGATGTTAGGCCGCCTGATCCTTGACCGCCGCGCCCGGGGCGTTCTTTTTCACGGACTCGATGCCGTTGTCCCGCGCCGAAGCGGTCTTGTAGCTTTCGCTGGTGCCGATGACCTGCCTGTTGCCGGCGCGCAGGTTGAACATCTTGCCACCGGATTTGGTTTCCTTGCGCACGTAGCTGGCGTCGTTGAGAGCGTTCTTCATGACCGATGCAATGCCCTTTATCGCACCGGGCTTTTGCTTATAACCCTCGCTCGCCAAAATGATCTGGCCGTTGGAGGCCTTCAACCGGAAGCGATACTCGCCGGCCTTGTCCCTGTAAACTTCGAATTTTCCCGCCATGTCCTCGCACCCCTTTTTTGGTTGCTGAAAGATCGGACCGCATGGCCCTTGGAGCCTGTGCGTTTCGTTTTGAATCAAAACGCGATGGAATCAGTCTCCAGTTCAAATTGTTAGAGCAGATTCACCCGGTCTTTGGATCGCCGCTTGCGAGTCCTGTGACCCGGACCTGCTCTAGGGTCTCGCCACAAGCGCCACGGTGAATGCTGTCTTGCCGGACACAGGTGCCAAACCCTGAACCAAGGGAGTAACGGAAGTTGAAGGGAGTCGAAATCCGGTTATCTACTTACGTAGGACCCCGTAGGGCGCGATCGCGCTCTAACCTATTGCATGAGAGATAGATGCACGTTTCATTTTGATGCCAAACGAAACGATCAGGCCCTTGCGCGGTGAAGCTGTCGACCGACTCCCGCCGGGCGCGGGTGAAGCAGGCGCCTCAAGAAACCAGATGGCTCAGGATCTCGGCAAGTTTCTGTCTCTGGTTCTCGCGACTGAAGGATGCCCAGTAACGCTGATGGCCCCTCGCCGTCATCTCCTCGCGCAGCTCCGGCGAGGCCAAGAGGCGAAC
>JAJFGM010000392.1 GCA_021776145.1 Kiloniellaceae bacterium
AGAACTTGAACGACGAACAGGGATAGGGCAACCCATCGACATGAAGGAACTTCGCATTGCAGTAAAACGCCTGCCGCACGGCGCCGATCTCGAGCTGCCGCGCTACGCGACGGCGCAAAGCGCCGGCATGGATCTCTTGGCCGCCATCGACGCCGACGTCACCCTGGCGCCCGGCGAGCGCCGGTTGATCCCCAGCGGCCTTGCCTTGGCGTTGCCGCCCGGTACCGAGGCGCAGATCCGGCCACGCTCCGGCCTGGCACTGAAGCACGGCATCACCGTATTGAACGCGCCCGGCACGGTCGATGCAGACTACCGTGGCGAAGTCGGCGTTTTGCTCATCAATCATGGCCAGGAAGCCTTCACCGTGACACGCGGCAGCCGCATCGCCCAGTTGGTGATCGCGAGCCACCTGGCGGCGTGCCTGGACGCCGTCGACGATCTCGAGAATAGCGCGCGCGGCGCCGGCGGATTTGGGTCGACGGGCTATGGTGGGACCGCCGAGAGCCCGGCGAGCGAGACCGCGGCGGCGAGGTAAAGGCAGATGCTGCGGCTTTCGAAAAAACTTCTTTTCGCGATCGAGGCGGTTGTCGACATCGCCTATCACAGCGGCCTTGATCCCGTACGCTCGAGCGAAATCGCGCGGCGCCAGGGTATTCCGCGGCGTTACCTGGAACAGGTTCTGCAGCAACTGGTGCACCATGGCATACTGGCGGGACAACGCGGCCCCCGCGGCGGATATCGCCTGGCGCGCGAAAGGCGCCGCATCAGTGTGGGCGAAATCATCAGAATCGTCCGCCGCCTCGAAGGAACCGTCGATCCGGCCAGCGAGCCGGACGGCTCGGAGATCGGCGCCAAGGTGATTCGCCCGATTTGGGTGGAAATGCAGCTTGAGGCACTGGCCAAGTTCGACAATTTGACGATCGAGGACTTGTGCGAGCGCGCCCGCGAGAAAAGCGTGCCAAGCGAAGCCGCGCAGGTCTCCGACTTCAGTATCTGAACGCCGCCAACCAACAATCGTTCAAGCCGCTGACCGATAGGCAGGAGACCCAGCATGGGCAAGGCCGCAACAACGCCAAGGACGTGCGAGATCCGCGGCAGGATTTACAACAGCGTTCTGGACGTCATCGGCGGCACACCGTTGGTGCGCCTGTCGCGACTGGCCGCGGCGCACGATGTCAAAGCCGAAATCCTCGGAAAATGCGAGTTCTTCAACCCCGCCTCTTCGGTGAAGGATCGCATTGGGCTGGCAATGATCGAGGCGCTCGAGGACTCCGGCAAACTCGGGCCCAACGGCATTATCGTCGAGCCGACCAGCGGCAATACCGGCATCGCCTTGGCCTTTGTTTGTGCCGCCAAGGGATATCGACTGATTCTGACCATGCCCGAGACGATGTCGGTCGAGCGGCGAAAAATGTTGCTTCTGCTGGGTGCCGAGCTTGTGCTTACCGACGGCGCGCGCGGCATGAGCGGCGCAGTGGCCAAGGCCGAGGCTCTGGTCAGCGCGCTGCCGGGCGCGGTCATGCCGCAGCAATTCGACAATGCGGCCAATCCGGAGATCCACCGGCGTACCACGGCCGAAGAGATCTGGCGCGACACCGACGGCACGGTTGACATGGTGGTCGCCGGTGTCGGGACTGGCGGCACAATCACCGGACTCGGTTCGGTCCTGAAAGAGCGCAAACCCGGCCTGCGCATAGTCGCCGTCGAGCCTGAGGACAGCCCGGTGCTGTCCGGTGGCACCCCGGGACCGCACAAGATCCAGGGCATCGGCGCCGGTTTCATCCCGGCCAACCTGCAAGTCGACCTGATCGACGAGGTGCTGCCGATCGGCAACGCAACAGCCATTCGCACGGCGCAGCAAACGGCGAAGGTCGAGGGCCTTCCCGTCGGCATATCCTCTGGCGCGGCCTTGGCCGCGGCCATCGAAATCGGGCGGCGGCCGGACATGGCGGGTAAGATTATCGTTGCCATCCTGCCGTCTTTTGCCGAGCGCTACCTGAGCACCGAACTCTTCGAGGGACTATAGTCGAACCGGTCCGCCAACGTTGCATGCACAAGGTCAGCACAGCATGGATTTCAGCGACGCCCAAATAGACCGCTACGCCCGTCACCTGGTACTGCCGGAAATCGGCGAAGAGGGTCAACAAAGGCTCCTCGAGTCACGGGTGCTGGTTGTCGGCGCCGGTGGTCTCGGCTCGCCGCTGCTGCTTTACCTCGTGGCCGCGGGTGTGGGGCACGTGGGAATTGTCGACGACGACATTGTCGACCTTTCCAATCTGCAGCGCCAAGTTCTGCATGACACCTCCAACATCGGGCTGTCCAAGGTGGAAAGCGCCCAGCGGCGACTGTCCGAGATCAATCCCGAAGTCGAGATCACCGCCCATAAGCAGCGCCTGTCGGCGGAAAATGCCATGGCGTTGATTGGCAAGTACGACCTTGTCGCCGACGGCTCGGATAATTTTCCGACGCGTTATCTCATCAACGATGCCTGCTATCTGGCCGGCCGAACTCTGGTCTCGGCAGCGATCATGCGCTTCGATGGCCAGATTTCGACTTTCAAGGCTCACAGCCGCTCTGCCGAAGACTCCGAGCGGCATCCTTGTTATCGCTGCCTCTTCGGCGACCAACCGGGCGAAATGAAAGACAGCTGCGCCGATGTCGGCGTGCTTGGCGCGTTGGCCGGCATCATGGGGTCAATGCAGGCAATCGAGGTTACCAAGGAACTGCTCGAACTCGGCAAAAGCCTGTCGGGATCCCTGGTGCTTTACGACGCCTTGGGGGCGGATTTCCGCAAGATCAGCGTCAAGGCGGATCCGGATTGCGCCTTGTGCGGACCGCGGGCGACAATTCATCGTCTCGAAGACGTTGACTACACGGCCGGCGACCCGGTGTGCGCCGTCTGACCACGGCGGCAGTCGAATCTCCGTACCCGTCCGCTTGGGCGCGTTCGCTTTTAGAACATTGCCTCGAGCACGCGGTCGGGCGGCGTGTGCCCGTCTACGAAGGTCTTGATGTTGATGATCACTTTCTCGCCCATGGCGATGCGTCCCTCGATCGTCGCCGAGCCCATGTGCGGCAACAGCACCACGTTGTCGAGCTTCAGGAGTTTCGGGTTGATCGCCGGTTCGTGCTCAAAGACATCGAGGCCGGCACCGGCGATCTCGCCGCCTTCGAGCATGCGTCCAAGGGCGTTCTCGTCAATGACCTCTCCACGGCTGGTATTGACGATATAGGCGTGCTCGGAAAGCAGTTTCAATCGCCGTGTCGAAAGCAGGTGGAAAGTGGCCGGCGTATGCGGGCAGTTGACCGAGATGATGTCCATGCGCGACAGCATCTGATCGAGGCTTTCCCAATAGGTCGCTTCAAGTTCGCGTTCGGCGTCCGGATGAACGCGGCGGCGGTTGTGGTAATGCACCGACATGCCAAAGCCGCGGGCGCGGCGCGCCACGGCCTGCCCAATGCGGCCCATGCCAACAATTCCCAGGCGCTTGCCGTTGATGCGGTGGCCCAGCATGCTGGTCGGGCTCCAGCCCGTCCAGTCGCCGGACCGCACCAGGCGCTCACCTTCGGCCAGGCGGCGCGGCACCGCCAACATCAACGCCATCGTCATATCGGCGGTGTCCTCGGTCAGGACGCCGGGCGTGTTGGTGACGTTGATGCCGCGCTGACGGGCGGTCTTGAGATCGATGTGATCGACCCCGGTCCCGAAGGAAGCGATAAGTCGCAGATTGTCGCCAGCCTGGGACAGGACTCCGGCGTCGATGCGATCGGTCACCGTTGGAACGATGATGTCGGCCTCCTTGGCCGCCTCGACGAGTTCGGCCTGCGACATCGGTTTATCGTCGAGGTTCAGCCGGCAATTGAACAACTCCATCATCCGCGTCTCGATGACGTCGGGCAGACGGCGGGTGACGATGACAAGGGGTTTCTGCTGCGACATCAGTTTTCTTTCACCCGTCCGCTCGTTGTCCAAAGGCCGTTCCGCACGTCTTGGGGCTTGCCATAGCAGGAGGGCGACCGCCTTGTCCAGGCCCAGAAGCACACCTTGGGACCGCCATTATTCGCAACCGCGACTTGACCCAAATCGCCACGTCCGGTTACTTGAACGCATGCCATCGCCACTTCGCTTCCTGCTGCTTATCCTACTGCTCCTGACCGGCCTTGTCCCGCACTGGTCGGCCGCGGCGGAAACAGCCAAATCGGCGGCCTTAACTGCATCGGAAGCGGTGACCGACAGCACCGCCGCCGGACGTACAGGTCTGCGGCTGCCACGCTTCGCCGCGCTACGTTCGCCACTGGTCAATCTGCGCACCGGACCAGGGTTGCGCTATCCGATTGACTGGGTCTACAAGCGGCGCGGCCTGCCTGTTGTCATTCTCGACGAGTTCGGAACCTGGCGGCAAATCCGCGATTGGCAGGGCACCTTGGGTTGGGTGCACCAGTCGATGCTGCACGGCAAGCGCGGCATTCTGATCACTGGCCGAGAGCGCATGCTGCGCAAGCGGCCGCGCCCCGAAGCCGCCGCCATTGCGCGCGTCGAAGCCGGCGTTGTCGGCGCGCTCAAGCACTGCGATGGCGGTTGGTGCCGCATCGGGATCGGCGACTACGAGGGTTGGCTGGCACGCGACGAGTTTTACGGCCTGCTGCCCGACGAGCGGCTCGACTGAGCCGAGCGGCGCCGCCCAACCGGCGTCAGTCGAAATCTTCGGACAGGGACGCCCGCACCGCTTCCGGTAAAACGGTCATATGCCCGTACTGCGGATGCCGAAAGCCGAGGACCACTTGGATTCCCTCGGCCCTGAACTTGGCGATCTGTCCGGCGCTGAAAGGGAAATGAATGAACTGCACCGCCGAGGCCTTGCCCGCGGCGTTGGTGCGGTCGATGTCGGCTTCCGGATTGCCATCAATGGTCTGGCCGTCGAACTGCAGGAACGCGGTTTCCTCGATACCGCCAAGCTTGCCCAGGAAATCCGCCCGCCGCACCGGGTCATCAATCTCAAACATGACCGTTGCCGTCAGTTCGCGCCCGTCGGGGATCATCGGGTTGTAAGCCGCGAGCTCGTCTTCTAGTTGCTCGGCGCCGCCCTTTTCGATGTAGAGCATTTCCTGAACCTGCGCCCACATCGTCGCGTAGTTCTCGAAATAGAAAGTGCACACGCTGCCGACTTCGACGCGACGGTTTTTCTTGAGTTCGAGCAGCGCGCGTTTACGTTCGCCGCGTTCGGCGGCATAGGTCTCGAGTGGCAAGATATCGGTTGCCGTAATTTCGCGTTTTTGGGCGTTCATGGTCGGTTCCTTCAGGTGTCCCTCGCCACCGCGGCGGCATGGACAATAACTTTGGTCTTAGCCCTGGGCTTTGATCATAAGCCGTAAGCTTTGGCAAAGAGCTCGATGGGGTGTTGACTGCTGACGATTTCCGGCTTGCCGTCCATCTTCAAGCGCTCCATGCCCTGGACAAGATGCGCGCCGGCCAGTGGGCATTCCGAGGCAACATAGGCCGTGCCGCCGGATTTCTCGCTCGCCGACTTGGCAGCCGTCGCCGCCTGCCGCGCGGCGGCTCGACCAACCTTAATGCCGACCTCGAAGTTGTCTTTCATAATGCCCCAGGAACCGCCGTGGCCGGAGCACCGATCGACCACCGTGACCTCGGCCTGAGGTACGAAGCGCAGCATTTCGGCCGCCTTGGCACCGATATTCTGGGCCCGGGCGTGGCAGGCCATGTGCAGGGCGACACCACCGTCAAGCGGTTGCAAGCCGTCGGCCAGGCCCTCATTCTTGGCAATGTCGACGACATACTCGGTGATGTCCGACGTCGCCTCGGACAAACGTTTGACATTATCGTTCTGCGGCAGGATCAGCGGCCATTCGAATTTCAACATCAACGCACAAGACGGCGTCAAGGCGATGATGTCGTAGCCGCGCTCGACCCAGGCCACCATCTCGGCGGCGACACGTTCCGCCGCCTCGGCCACCTTGGCGATATTGCCTTGTTCGAGTTGCGGCATGCCGCAACAGGAGGGATAGACGACTTCAGTTTCAACACCATTGTGCGACAGAACCGCGCGCGCCGCTTCGCCAATGCCGGGGTTGTTGTAGTTGACGAAGCAGGTGGCATAGAGAACCGCCTTTCGCCCGCGCGCCGGCGCTTCGGCGTTGATCGCCTGCGGCGCGTTCTTGGCGCGCAGCGCGAAGGTCTTGCCATGGAACTTGGGCAAGGCGGCGGCGCGATGAATTCCGGCGAGCTTTTCCATCGCCGGTCGCGTCAGGCCGTTATCGCTGTCGCTGGCCCAATTGGCAAGACCGGGAACCAGGGACGCCAGCTTGCCGTTGCGATCGGTGCGGGTCAGCTGGTCGACTCGCTTGTCGCCACGCCCATCACGTAATTCGGCGGCGCGATAACGCAACATCAGGTGTGGAAAGTCGATGTTGAACTCATGCGGCGGTACATAAGGACAGGAAACCATGAAGCACATATCGCAGAGTGTGCAGGCATCGACGACGGGCTTGTAATCGGCCTTGGCAACCGAATCCAATTCACCCGTCTCGGACTCGTCTATCAGATCGAAAAGACGCGGAAACGAGTCGCAAAGATTGAAGCAACGGCGGCATCCGTGACAGATGTCGAACACCCGTTCCGTCTCGGCGTTGATCTTGTCCCAGTCATAGAAATCGGCATTGTTCCAGTCGATCACATGACGCGTCGGCGCATTCAGCCCGCCTTCCGACATGGCCGTTCCTCCAGAGCGATGATGTGGTGCTCGGGTCCGCAAGATGCCCGGATCCGCGGCGAGGACCGCTAGGGCCCCCGCGAGTCTTGTCCCGGTTAATGCGGTTCGCGATGGAAGTCCTTAGAGGGTGTCCAGGGCCTTCTGAAAACGACCGGCATGGCTCTTTTCAGCCTTCGCCAGGGTCTCGAACCAGTCGGCGATCTCGTCGAATCCTTCTTCGCGGGCAGAGCGCGCCATGCCGGGATACATGTCGGTGTATTCGTGCGTTTCACCGGCAATCGCTGCCTTGAGGTTCAGATCGGTGCCGCCAATCGGCTCGCCGGTGGCGGGGTCGCCGACCTCTTCGAGGTACCGCAGATGGCCATGTGCATGACCGGTCTCGCCCTCGGCCGTAGAGCGAAAGACCGCCGCGACGTCGTTAAAGCCTTCGATGTCGGCCTTCTGGGCAAAATAGAGGTAGCGCCGATTGGCTTGGCTTTCGCCGGCGAACGCGGCTTTTAGGTTTTCTTCGGTCTTCGTACCCTTGAGAGACATGCCTCGCTCCTATCGATTACAAGCTGCGGATATTTTCATCGGTGGTCCCCGAGGAGTCGGGTTAACCATTTCTTGCAAAGGCTTCATAGGTCCCCAAAAGGACCCTGTCAACAATTTAGAACGATTCTAGAAAGCTTTTCAAAAGACCATACTGGAAAGAGTAAATTCTCATTCCTCTTTCACGCGGACAATGACGTCGACCCGCGCGATTCGCGTCCCCTCGGGGGCCGCGGGCAGAGTCGAAAGCTGCAAATCTTGCGTCGAAATGTCACGCAGCTGGCGGGACGTCTCGAAATAGAAATGGTGGTGGTCGGCGACATTGGTATCGAAGTATGAGCACCCGGGCTCGACCACGACTTCACGCAGCAACCCAGCATCGGTAAACTGATGGAGCGTGTTGTAGACGGTGGCAAGCGACACCGCCATGTCCCGATCAAGGGCCTCGACGTGCAACTGTTCGGCGCTCAGGTGGCGGTCCCCGAACTCAAAAAGGATCCGCGCCAACGCCAATCGTTGTCGAGTCGGCCGCAAGCCGGCCGATTTCAACTTTGCGATCAGGTGGCTGTAGGGTCGTGCGTTTGGCACCATGCGATAAATATAGACCCGAGTTGAAAGATTAAAAGGGGCGATTTCAGTGGACTGCGATATTTTTTGGAATTGCTTTAACTTATTTTTGACGCCGGTCGCGCAACGCACACGGTCGCCCGACGAGCCAAAATTTCACGCTATGGGTTCTTTGCGCTGACAGCGGCTGTGGTATAGTCCCTGCTGCATCCGGTGCCGCACGGTCGTGTCGGCGCTGTATTGCCATGTGGCACTGAGACTCCGCAGCCGTGACATCCGCATGAAGCGAGTAAGATTTTGACCCTGAAGAACAGCAGTTACACTTACGAAGAACTCTTGAAATGTGGTCATGGCGAGCTCTTCGGGCCGGGCAACGCGCAATTACCGCTGCCGCCCATGCTCATGTTCGACCGCATTACGCGGATATCCGAGGAAGGCGGCGCCAATGGCAAGGGTCAGGTCGTGGCCGAATTCGATATCAAACCTGACATATGGTTTTTTGGATGTCATTTCGAGGGCGACCCCGTGATGCCGGGCTGTCTCGGTCTCGATGCCTTGTGGCAATTGGTCGGCTTTTTCCTCGGTTGGTTGGGTGCGCCCGGACGTGGCCGAGCGCTGGGTGTCGGCCAGGTCAAACTCAAGGGTATGGTCACGCCCGATGTAAAGCATGTCAGCTATCATTTGGATTTGAAGCGCGTGATCAACCGCCGGCTGGTCATGGGCATCGCCGATGGAATGATGAAAGCCGATGGCGAGACGGTCTATGAAGCACTGGATCTGAAAGTCGGCCTTTTCACGACCTCACCAGAAGCCGCATAGCGAGGTAAGCCATGCGACGTGTCGTTGTCACCGGGCTGGGCATCGTCTCCAGCATCGGAAACAATCAGCAAGAAGTACTGGAATCGCTCCGACTCGGGCGGTCCGGCATCAAGCACTGCGACACCTATGCCGAGATGGGTTTTCGCTCGCACGTGCATGGCGCCTTGGATATCGACATCGAAGCCCACATCGACCGCAAACTGCGTCGCTTCATGGGTGATGGCGCCGCTTACAACTACATCGCGATGCAGCAAGCCATCAAAGACGCCGGCTTGACCGAAGCGGATATCTCGAGCGAGCGCAGCGGCCTGATCATGGGATCCGGCGGCCCCTCGACCTCCAATCAGGTCGCGGCCGCCGATATCGCGCGAAAAAAGGCGCCCAAGCGCGTCGGCCCCTATATGGTGCCGCGTTGCATGTCCTCGACCAACTCGGCCAATCTGGCCACGGCCTTCAAAATTCGCGGTCACAGCTACTCCATCTCCTCGGCCTGTTCGACGTCGGCGCATTGTGTCGGCAATGGCTCCGAGCTGATCCAGTTTGGCAAGCAGGACATCGTCTTTGCTGGCGGCGGCGAAGAGTTGCATTGGACGTTGACCGTCCTTTTCGACAGCATGGGGGCGCTCTCGAGCAACTTCAACGACGCTCCGGAGCGCGCCTCGCGGCCTTATGACGTCAACCGCGACGGTTTTGTCATCTCCGGCGGCGGCGGAGTCGTCGTGCTCGAGGAACTCGAGCATGCCAAGGCGCGTGGTGCCAAGATCTACGGAGAACTCGTTGCTTATGCCGCGACCTCCGACGGCGCCGATATGGTCGCGCCTTCCGGTGAGGGCGCCATGCGATGCATGCGCTTGGCGACCCAAGCCCTCGGCAACACGCCGGTCGACTACATCAATGCGCACGGCACCTCGACCCCGGTCGGCGATGTCATCGAGCTGGATGCCATGCGCGAGGTTTTCGGCGCCGACATGCCCAAGGTATCTTCAACCAAATCCCTGACCGGTCATTCACAAGGCGCAACCGGGGTTCACGAAGTCATCTATTCGCTCTTGATGATGAACCACAATTTTATTTCGGCCTCGGCCAACATCGACGACCTGGACCCTGGCGCCGAAGGCGTGCCAATCGTCCGCGAATGCGAGAATAACCTGCAGCTCAACTGCGTCATGTCCAACAGCTTCGGCTTTGGCGGCACCAACGCCTCCCTGGCCTTTCGACGACTCGAGGGATAACAGCGGACGTGACAAATCCGACAGTATTGATGACAGGCAAACGCGGCCTGATCATGGGGGTCGCGAACGACCACTCCATTGCCTGGGGTATCGCCAGGGAACTGCACGCGCAGGGCGCCGAACTTGCATTCACCTTTCAGGGCGAGGCCTTTGAAAGACGCGTCCGGCCGCTGGCGGCGTCGCTCGGTTCCGACCTCGTCATGCCCTGTGACGTCGAACGGGACAGCGATATCGAGGCGGTCTTCACAACCCTTGGGGAGGCATGGCACGGACTCGACTTTGTCGTGCACGCCATCGCCTATTCCGACAAGGAAGAACTCAAGGGCCGTTACCTCGACACGACCCGCAGCAACTTCCGCCATACACTGGCGATTTCCTGTTATTCCTTCACAGCTGTTGCACAGCACGCCGCGCCGCTGCTCAATGCCGGCGGGAGCCTCATTACGCTGAGTTACCTCGGCGCCCAACGCGTGACCCCGAACTACAACGTCATGGGCGTTGCCAAGGCGGCATTGGAGGCAAGTGTGCGTTACCTCGCCGCCGACCTCGGCGAAA
>JAJFGM010000393.1 GCA_021776145.1 Kiloniellaceae bacterium
CCGATCCGTGATTCCCGCCGTGGCATGGTCTAAAAGGCGATTGTGTATGCTCGAATCGGCCCCCTTGTCACCATCGTCGCCGGCACGCACTACAGCGGCGACGAAGCGAATAGCGTCGAAATAGGCGGTCTGGCCGGGCACCAGCGCACCCTCGGGCAGGGCCAACAACCTGTCGAAGCGATCGTTGCGCACGATCAGACGCTTGTCCGGGCCAAAGACGGCCAGGCCCTGCTCCATATGGTCGAAGGTGTTCTGCAGGCTTGCAAGCCGCTGCTCGGCCAGCCTCAGCGCGGCTTCGGTCTGCCTGTGGGCTTCCCGCTCACGCGCCGAAGCCGCTTCCGCATCGCTGGCGGGATCATCGGGCTGGGGCGTCTGCCGCCCGGGCTTAGCCCCGTCTTCAGCCATCGGTTGTTTCAATCATCGAAAGTTAAATGGTCAATATCCGGCATTCACCTGATGGCCGCCGGTTCCGGCCCTCAGAGTAGCCGTCAGGGCCTTTGACGGCAATTCAGAGGTTGATCGGCGCGGACACAGGGCGTGCCGCGGCATAGAAATTATGAAGGAAACTGCAGATCACCACTCGCTCTTTGACACTCTTGGAACAGACGAAGGCGCCACAGAAAAGCCCATGCCCTGTGCCCATCGACTTTGCCGTGGCCCATGCCAGAGGATTCACGCTGACGATAAAACGGCTTACGGCATCGCAGCGGAGCGGATAGACTCGCGAAAACGCGCCTGCAACGGCGTCGTCAATGCCGCTTGGACTGGCCGATGATTTCTTCGGAACCGACCTTCCGCCCCTTGGATGGCGCCTCCTTCGGCGTCGAGATGACCTTCGACGACGGAACCTCGGCGACGGCCCTCGATACCTTCATCGCCGCCGCCGACGAGATCCGCGCCCGTTTCAAGACTGCGGGTGGTCTGATGGTGGTCAAAGGGCTGACTGCTTTGGAAAAGGCGCCCGAACGCTTCGTCCAGATCTCCGAGACCTTCGGCTCGGAAGTCGAAAACTACCACGAAACGCCGACCGCCACGCGCTTTCGGCACAACACAATCCCGCAGGTCCTGATCCTCTCGAACCTGCCGCCCTGCAACCATCCGCCGCCGCCTTGTCCCGAACCGCGCCTAACAGACTCCGGTGGCTTGGTGGTGCAGTTTCCGCAACAGCAGAATTGGCACACGGATCAGAGCTTCCGGCGCCCGCCACCTGATATAACCCTGCTCTATGGCGTAACCACGCCGCCGCGCGACCAGGGACAGACGCTTTATGCCGACTGCACGGCGGCCTATGCGGCGCTCGATCGCAAGACGCGCGCGCGCATTCAAGGCCTCCAGGGCATCCATGTGGCCGGTTGGACTGGGCGCACGCCCGACGATGTCCGCCAGGGTGTAACGCCGCTGGATCTGCCGCCGCATCAAGCGCCCCAGCGCCATCCCCTGGTACGCTTTCACCCCGATAGCGGCAAGCCGGCGCTCTACGTCTGCGAAGAGCGGCAGATGGATTTCGTCGCCGGGCCAATCGAAGGCCTAGGTGCGGGGCCGGACGGTGAAGGCGCCACGCTGCTGCGCGCTTTGCTGCGCCACGCCACCCGCCCCGAGTTCACCTACGTGCATGAATGGTCTCCCGGCGATCTGGTGATCGGCGATAATCGATGCCTGCTGCATGCCGCCACCTGGTACGACGCCGAGCGCCATGCGCGCCTAATGTGGCGCACCACTGTCATGGGCAATCCTGGCGAGGAATACAGTGGCGACACCAAGAGCTGGATTCCGCCAGCCGGATTCGAGCCGACCCACGGCATGGAAAAAGCGTGAGCGAAAGGGCGCCTTGCCGAGTCCGCTGTCTGCACTATCTGCGCGTCGTCGACGCCTCGGTCATGCCGACAATGCCATCGGCCAATACCAACGCCGCAATCTTCATGATCGCGGAGAAAGCATCCGACATGATCAGAGGCCGCGCACCCCTTGCGGCAGACTTGACCTGACCTTCTGTTCTTTGGGCAGCAGGTCGACGCCGACGGCACGCGAATAAAGGAGGGGGCCAAGCGTGAATGCCCCGGCCCGGAAAATGACCGGTTGGCCCCCAACATCTGAGCTTCTCAAGCCGGTCGCGATATGGGGGAAATGGACAAAATACCGTCATACGGTGGACGGCCCAATAGAAACAAAATTTCATAGTAATCGGTTAAACGACTAACACTGCAATCCCTTGTCAAACGGTCCCTAAGCAATTGAGTACTTATCGATGACCCAAAGCCAAGTCCCATCACTTTGCCGACGGGCGACCTCGGCGGTGACGCTGCCGTCGGGAAGGTGAGTTGAAGTAAGCGCCAGGTCTCCACTGATGACAGCCGGGCTCTGTTTGCCGGGAGCAAATTTTCCACCCATCGCGGTGAAGTCCGCAAACAACGCTCGGATCGCCTCCTTGCCCAGCGTCAATTGCCCCTCACCGCTATCGAGTATGGCATCGGGCTCATAAAGGGCCACCATTCCGTCGACGTCCCCCAGCCACTGTCGCGCGATCAGCAAGCGTTCCAAATCCTGGGGGTCGCGCGCCAGTTCACAGCTTAATTCATCGGTCATCGCAAGATTCCTCACACGGCAATCTCAGCTACGTCCGCTGCTGAGATCTTCGTCATGGCTCCATCCTCTCAAGAGTTGGAGCCTCCGGCAAACCCGGGGCGGTTCAGTGCCGTCAGCGACGGTGAGTTGGGGCCTGAAAGCGGACCTCCCGACCATTTTTGTCGGCCTTACCCCTGAACCCGGACGTCGGCGGTGGGTCGCGTTGAGGGGTAAAAATGACCCAACTGAGACATTGGCAACGGTTCGGGTACTAAGACGGAAAGCTCAATCAATCTGGTAGGCCAGCCTTTTGTAAGCCAATCACAAGTCTCTCCCGATCCGAGTCGTTCTTGTAGGGGAGAATAGTGTGCCAGCCCTCGAATATTGCGGTGGCGCTGCGCCCCGGAAAATCGACCATCTCGCGTTCTGCAGAATCCAAGAACAGGCTCAGCATCGCTTCTGCTTCCGTCTGACGCCCGACGTGGGCATAGCATCCGGCGAGCATCGCCATGATCTCAAGATTCGGCTGTTCGATCGGCTCCAGCGCGTCAACGGCGTCATTATATCGTGACATACAGCAGTACGTGAACCCGTAGTACCATGGCAGCCAGGCCAAGTGGTGGGGGTCAACCTTCTTCGCTTCCTCGTACAAAGATAGAGAATGGTCCGGCTGTCCAATGTAAGTGTAGTACAATCCCATGAGCGAAAGCGATTCAACATCATGCGGATTGAGTTCAAGTGCCTTTTCGAAGTGAAACTTGGATCGTTCGAATTGACG
>JAJFGM010000394.1 GCA_021776145.1 Kiloniellaceae bacterium
CGCAGCAGGCCCTGAAAACCCACCAGCACGACCACCACCACCAGCATGATCATGGTCGAGAAGGCCGCCGCCTGGGTGGTTTCTCCGGCGTCGTCGAGCAGCAGTACGGACACCGCCGCCAGGTTGTTCCCCGGCGTTACCAGGAAGATAACGGCGGCCAGGGTGACCATGGCGCGCATGAAGAAGAACACGCCGAGGCTGATCAACGCCGGCCAGATGATCGGCAGCGTGATCTTGCGCATGGTGTGCAGGAAGCTTCCACCGAGCATGGCCGAAGCCTCGTCGAAGGTGCTGCTGATTTGCTTGAGACTGGTGGTCGCGATCAGGAAACCCTGGGCGTGGTAGTGATAAACCGTGTTGATCGCCAGCATGAGCACGCTGCCATAGATCAGATAAACTGGATTGGCCGGATCGTTGAAGGCGAAGATATAGCCCAAGCCCAGCACCATGCCTGGTACCGCCGCGGGCAGGATGGACAGGAAATACAGGAAGCGGGTGAAGGGGTTGGCGAGCTTTTGTATAGCGTAGGCGGCGATCACCACCATAATGACCCCGATAATAGCGGCCAGCGTCGACATCCAAATGCTGGTCCAAACCGGGGCGTAGCCGCCTTGCACGTCGACATCGTAGTTGCTCAAGGTCAACGACATGTTATAGGGCCACAGCTTGACGAAGCTGGCGAAGACCACGGTGCCGATGATCACCAGGATGGCCGAGCAGATGAGCACCACGCAGGCCAGCATCACGGCGTCGAACTTCGGATGCGGCCTGATGGTGAGGGGCACGGAGCGGTCGGTGATCGCCGCCGACTGCCGGCGGGAAACCTGGCGTTCGACGATCACGGCAACCGCCGCTGGAAGCAGCAGGATCATGCCGATCACCGCGCCGAGACTGAAGTTCGCCTGACCCGAGACCTGATTGTAGATTTCGGTCGCCAGAACCCCGTAATCGCCGCCGATGACCATGGGGTTGCCGAAATCGGTAATGACGATTGTAAAAACCACGAAGACCGCCGACATGATGCCGTAGCGGGTGGCCGGCAGGGTCACGGTCCAGAATATGCGCCAACCCGAGCCCCCCAGCATGCGCGCGGATTCGTAGAGCCGCGCATCGGCCACCGCAAGCGCGGCCGACAGCATGAGGATCGCATGGGGCAGCGCATACAGGGTATTGGCCAGGAATATACCCCAGAATCCATAGATTTCGATCTCGGTGCCGAAATAGCGGTTAATCACCCCGTTGCGGCCGAGCACCAGGATAAAACCCAGCGCCTGAACCAGTGACGGCGCGAACAGCGGCAACATGGCGATAAGCATCCAGACTTTTTTGAGCGGAATCGCCGATCGGTGCATGGCATAGGCGAAGGCGTAGGCAAGGACAATCGTGACCAGGGTCGTCGCGATCGAGACGGCGAAGCTGTTGTTGATGATGGTGACGAACTTGGGGTTGGTGAAGTAGTGGACGTAGTTGCCCATACCCCAGGAACCGTCTTTGAGGATGAAACTCTTCTTGAGGATCGACCACAGAGGGTAGAGCACAAATACCAATAGCGGCACTGCCGCCATCAAGGTGAAGCCTATCTTGATCTGGCTCTCGCTGATGCGAAACGCCGGCCCTGAGTGGCTACCGGCTGTGCTCATGCGCCATAGACCCACAGCATTTCCGCCGGAAGAACCACCGGCAGGCACATCCCCGTCGACAGGTTCATCTCGCGCATCATATTGGCCGACAATTCGGTCCTGATCATCTGTGTCTCATCACCGCCCAGCGCCAGATCGATACGATAGATGGAACCTAGAAACTCGACCCACACGACTTCTGCCATGACGCTGTTGGGCAGGCCTTCCTGTTGCGCCTGGAAGTGCACGTCCTCCGGCCGCACAGCGAGGCGCACCGGCTGATTCGGGCTCGGGTCCAAACGCCAGTTGGCGCAAGAAATCTCAACCTCGCCAAGGCGTACCTTGCCGTCCGCGCTGGCGTTCGCATCGAGGAAGTTCATGGTGCCGATGAAATTCGCCACAAAAGACGTACTGGGGCGGCTGTAAATTTCCACCGGGGAGTCGACCTGCTCGATCACGCCCTCGTTCATCACGACCACGCGGTCGGCCATGGTGAGCGCCTCTTCCTGGTCGTGGGTCACCATGACGGTGGTGATTCCGAGTCCCTGCTGCAGCTTGCGAATTTCGCCGCGCAAGGAACCGCGGACCTTGGCGTCGAGCGCCGACAGTGGCTCGTCGAGAAGCAGAACATAGGGCTTTGGCGCAAGCGCCCTGGCCAGGGCCACACGCTGCTGCTGCCCGCCGGATAGCTGGCTCGGTTGCTTGTCAAGCTGATCCTCGAGATGCACCAACTCAAGCATCTCAACGACCCGCGAACCGATTTCGCCCTTCCGCCACTTGCGGCACTCCAGGCCGTAGGCGATGTTTTTGGCCACGGTCATGTTCGGAAACAGCGAATATGACTGGAACATCATGCCAAAGTTCCGGTCCCGCTCGGCGGTTTTCGCCAAATCCTTGTCTGCCATGCAAATCTGGCCGCTGTCGGATTGTTCGAGACCGGCGATCAGGCGCAGAAGCGTTGTCTTGCCGCAACCCGAGGGACCGAGGAAGCAGATCAGCTCTCCCTCCTGGATTTCGAGGCTGACCGAATCCACTGCGGTCACATTGCCGAATGTCTTGGTGACATCGCGCAGACTAAGAAACATCACGCGTCCAGATTTACCGTGAGAAATGACCCGGCGCAGTCGGATCGATCGGCTGATCGTCCTGCCGCGCCGGGTATGGAAATCTAACGTTCGAGCTCAGCTTTCCACTTGGCAACGATACGCGACTTGTTGGTGGCCGACCAAGCAAAGTCCATATCGTAAAGCACGGTGGAAACATCCGCCGGCAGGCCGGCATCGCGGGCATCCACCGTCTGCACCGCTCCGGGAACCACGGACATGGCTGCACGCTCGCCATAGAGCTTGGCCGCATCCTGAGTCAGAAGCCAGTCGAGGAACCGCTGGGAATCGCCCTTGTTCTTCGAGGTTTTCATCAGGGCGCTGACTTCCATTTCATACCCTGCCCCTTCGCTGGGGATGACAACCTTGATGGGGTAGCCCTCCTTGACCGACTTGACGCCGACGAACGCGAAGGAGGCGCCTACCGCGTACTCGCCGACCCGGGTCAGCTTGCAGGGCTTGGAGCCGGACTTGATGTACTGGCCCATATTCTTGTCCAGTTCATGGAGGAATTTCCAACCCTCTTCCTCGCCCTTCATTTGCAGGAGACTTGAGATCTGAAGATAACCAGTGCCCGAACTTGCCGGGTTGGGCATGATCAATTCGCCCTTGAATGCCGGGTTCAGGAGGTCTTGCCACGACGTCGGCATAGGCAGATTCTTCTGCGCCAGAACTTCCGTATTGACGCAGAAGGCAGCAAAATAGCCGGTCGTTGCGAACCAGCGGTCTTGCGGGTCCTTGAACGAAGTTTTGAGAGCATCGACTCCCTTGGGTTTGTAGGGCTCGGTCATCTCAAGGATGCGTGGATCGACCATTTGGGTGACCGCCCAGCCCCAGATCACATCGTGCTGGGGATTACTTTTCTCGGCCAAGATACGCGCCCCGAGATCACCCGTGGAAAGGCGCAGCATGTTTACCTTGACGTTGGGCTCCGCCTTAGCGAAGGCCTCGAGGTAAACCTTTGCGTCGTCCTCCTCGAGCGAGGTATAGGCCGTGATTTCTCCAGCGTAGGCCGTGGTGGACAGGGCCATAACTGCGGCAATGGCCAACCCTCCTAAGGGATTGAGTTGATTTTTCAAAATTATTTCTCCCTGGTGTTGAGTTCTGGGTTGCGTGGTTCGGACTCGATTTAACAGAGCGCCCCTCCAAACGCCGGCCACCGGGTGCATAACCATGCATTTTGCAAATGAACCCGTGATCGAGCGACATCGAAGCGTGCTCCTGGTATGAGCCGAAAAAACCCGAGTAACTCGGTTTCCATGCCGATCTTACCTAAATTGCGCCATTTCTGGAAGGTTTACCGCCTCAGCCCTCGGGACTGCTCGAATTTCGTCGGACCGCAATGCCTAGTAGCCCTTTCGGCCTATAATGTCGTCAACCAGACGCTCCTCTCCCGGCGTTTCGACGATCATGTCCCGTGGAGTGGTGTAAGAGCGTCGAGCGGTTCGCCGGGATGCCATTCACCTTGGCCACCACGTGCCGCTTCCCGCCCCCGGCCGGACAGCCGAAGCTGGAGTAGTCAGATCCGTACACGGTTGGGCGGGCGGCCAAGGGGCGCACGAGCAGATTGCCGATGCTTTGTTGAAGAACCCAATCCTTTGGTCGGCGGATCGTTACAAATTTTATTGCGGCGGAAATCCGCGTTATTTCCTCTTACCTGCGTGCCGGCGCCGATCCGCTGACGCTGGATTGTTCGGCTTTCGCGCCCTTGTCCTTTTTCGGTTGCGACCTCAGGCGGCTGCTGCGCAATACACCTTCGGCATCGAGAATTGGATAGGCCACCGACGTCAGGTGAGAATTGATGCGCCTGAGATCGCGCAGAATATCGAGATGGAAAGCGCTGGTTTCGATGCTTTCGATCTGGCCGCTGCGCAGGCGATCCATATGCGCTTCGCCGTGCGCGCGTTCCATGTCGCGCAAACGCTCCTTGCCGGCAAGGAGCTGGCGCGCGATGTGCACATCACCAGACACAAAAACACTCATGGCAAGTTGCATTTGGTCGACCACACGGGCGTGCATGTCGGTCAACTCTTCCCAGCCTTGACGCGAAAATGTGACTTTGCTCTTGATCTTTTTTTGCGCCAGTTCAAGCAGGTTTTTGTCTATGATGTCGCCGATGTGCTCAAGGTTGGTGGTCAGACTTATGAGTTCGACGCAGCGTTGGCTGTCCTCTTCGTTCAACGCGTTGCGGCTGACCCGGGTCAGGTAGAGCTTGATCGCTTCGTGCAACTCATCGAGGTCGTCATCGAGCCGCGAGGTCTCAGCCAGCAGTTTCTGGTCGTTGTTGTCGAAGATCTCCATGACTTCGCGCAACATCTGTTCGGCGATATCGGCCATGCGCAGCACTTCTCGGGTGGCGCAGGTCAAGGCAATCGAAGGCGTGCCTATCGCCTCTTCGTCGAGATACCTGACCCCAAACGTCCCATCAGCCGTGACGTCATTTGGCAGGATACGCTCGACCAGCTTCGCCACCAAGGCGACGAGGGGCAGACAAAGCAAAGCCAACGCCAGGTTGAAGGCGGTGTGGAAGTTGGCGATCTGACGAGAGACTTCACTGCCCGCCAATTCAACATAGGGTACCAACAGGCCGAGAAAAGGCAGCACAAGGAGCGCGCCCACGCTGCGGAACAACAGGTTTCCAAGCGGAATTCGGCGCGCCGCGCGGTCACTGGAGTGGGTCAGCACCACGGGTACGATGCCGGCGCCGACATTGGCGCCGAGCACCAGGACGAACCCCAGTGTGAGCGGTACGACGCCGGTCGCGGTCAGCGACATGATCAGCAAGACCATGGCCACGCTCGAGTGTGCCAGCCAAGTCAACAAAGCCGCCAGAATCAAGGCCAATATCGGATCGTTGGCCAGGGGCGCAATGACGCTTTCCAAAACAACGCTGCCGCGCAGTGTCTCGGAGGCGCCAACAATCAGGGTCAAGGACAGAAGCATCAGCCCGAGCCCGATCATCACCCGGCCGAGGTGGCGCCAAAGCTGGCCTTGCGTGCTCAAGAAAGCGACAACGCCGGCCAGAATAAGAACCGGCGATACCCAGGAGACGTCGAACGAGAGAACCTGCACGACCAGG
>JAJFGM010000395.1 GCA_021776145.1 Kiloniellaceae bacterium
GTAAAATCGCGGCCGAAGATGACATAGCTTTCGCCAGCGCTTTCGTTCCCGCCGGGATCGGCGAATATGGCGCCGATGATGAGGTCGTCGAAACCGTCGCCGTTGACGTCGCCGGCGGAATCGACGGAAACGCCGGCGTAGTCGCCGGGGTCGATGCCTTCGAGACGGAAGCCGCTGCCGCTGTCAAGGTCGGCGAGGTTGATGGCGGCGTCGAATCCGCCGGCCTTGCCTAAGACGACATAGCTTTCGCCAGCGCCGGCGTCTCCGCCGGGGCTGGCAAGCCGGGCGCCGACGATAACGTCGTCGAAGCCGTCGCCGTTGACGTCGCCGGCCGAGGCGACGGAGTTGCCGCTGTTATCGTTCAGGTTAATTCCATCGAGGCGGAAGCCGTTGCCGCCGTCGAGCCCGGCGAAGTCGAAGACCGATGCGAAGCCGCCGGCCTTGCCGAAAACCACGTAGCTCTCGCCGGAGTAGTAGACGCCGTTGGCATTGGCCGCCGGCGCGCCGATGATCAGGTCGTCGAAGCCGTCGCCGTTGACATCGCCGGCCGAGGCGACGGAGCGGCCGCTGTCGTCGTCCGCGTCGAGACCCGGCAGGCTGAAGCCGTTGCTGCCGTCGAGGGTCGAGAGGTCGATGGCGGCGGCAAAACCACTGGCCTTTCCGAAGATCACGTAGCTTTCGCCGTAGTCGGAGCCTGCGTTGATGTTGACGCCGTCGGCACCGACGATCAGGTCGTCGAAGCCATCGCCGTTGATGTCGCCGGCCGACGCGACCGAACGTCCGCTCAAGTCGTTGGCCGAGATTCCGTCAAGGCGGAAGCCGTTGCTGCCATCGAGGTTGGCAAGATCGAAGGCGGCGCCGAAACCGCCGGCCTGACCGAAGACGACGTAGCTCTCGCCTGCGGCATAATCGCCGCCGGGCGAAGCCCAGCGCGCGCCGATGAAGATGTCGTCGAAACCGTCGCCATTGACGTCGCCGGCCGAGGCGACGGACTCGCCGCTGCGGTCGGCCGCGAAATCGACGGAGTCGCCGTCGATGCCGTCGAGGCGGAAGCCGTTGATCCCGTCGAGGGTGGAGAGGTTCATTTGTGCGGGGAATCCGCCGTTGTGCCCGAACACCAGATAGCTTTCGCCAGCCTCGACTTCGCCGCCGGGCGAGCCTTGCGGCGCGCCGACGAGTACGTCGTCGTACCCGTCGCCGTTGAAGTCGCCGGCCGAGGCGACGGACAATCCGCTCTGGTCGTCGAAATCGATGCCGTTGAGGATGAAGCCGTCGCTGCCGTCAAGGGCGGCGGGGTTGATGACGGGATCGAAGCCGCCGGCTTTGCCGAAAATCACGTAACTTTCGCCAGCAAAAGTGGCACCGCCTGGCGGCGAAGCCTGCGAGGCGCCGATGATGACATCGTCGAAGCCGTCGCCGTTGACGTCGCCGGCCGCGGCGGCGGAGAAACCGAGGCGGTCGCCTTCATCGCTGCCTTCGACGCGGAAGCCATTGCTGCCGTCGAGGTCGTCGAGGCTGAAGCGGGCCGAAAAGTCACCTGTCGTGGCGGTGATCGTGCCGACGGCGAAGTTGGTGCCGAGGTTTCCGTGCAGGAGCGCGATACTGGCGATATGTCCGGGGGTATCGAGCTGGCCCTGGTTGATCGTCGCCGTGAAGCTGCTGGTGGCGCTGCTGCCTTGGCCGCCGATGGTGACCAGGCCAAGCAAAAGGCCGCCGCTGTCGCGGACCTCCGCCGTCACCGACTCGCCTTCGCCCAGGCGCTTCATTTCTATGTCGACGGAGGTGATCGTTGTCGGACTGAAGTCGATGCGCAGTTCGTCGTTTTTGCCGATCTCGTCGCGCCAGGTTCCATCGGCGATGACGCCGCCGGCAACGGTGACGCTGACCGCGTCGCGATTGGCGAGATAGGCGAGTTCGCCACCGACGGCCGAAAGCTGAATGGCGCCGTTGCCGTCGAAATCGCCGGCCGAGGGATCGAAAACGAAGACATCTCCGGCGCTCGCGTCTTCCTCAGCGGCAATCCTACCGACGACGTAGTTCGTAGAACCGCTGCCGCGGCTCAACTCGACGCTGGCGATGGCCCCGGGCGTATCGAGATCGTTCTGATCGATCCTTGCCGTGAAGCGGCTGGTGGCGCTGCTGCTCTGACCTGGCACGGTCACCCTGCCGAGCAGTGTACCAGTGCCGTCCCGAACCTCCGCCGTGACCGATTCGCCGGTGCCCAGCCGCTTGAACTCGATCTCCACGGCCGCGATGGCGGGCGAGGTAAGGTCGATGTGAAGCTCGTCGCCCCTGCCGATCTCGTCGCGCCAGGTGCCGCTGTTGACCACGCCGCCGGCCGCGGTCACGCTGACCGCGTCCCGGTTGACGAGATACGCGAGCTGGCCGCCCAGGGTTGAAAGCTGGATGTCGTCATTGCCGTCGAAATCCGCGGTCTCGGGGTCGAAGGTGAAGACCCGCATGCCTGAACTTCTCCATTGGGGCACCGCCCTGGGATGCCCGCATCGGTGTCGCCGAAGGGCGACCCATTGTTGAGTTCAGCAAGCGCTTTCTATGCCGATTTGGCTATGACGTGCGTCAAGTTAAGCGAATTATTAAATTCATCGTTGACCTGCCGACCGGCCCTTAGGGAAGCGGTCGCCAATAACCGGGTCGCCAACTTCGGGGCGGCGCTGGCCATCCGGCTCAGGCGGCTGTGGAAAGAGCCGCCCGCGCCGCCAGCACGGCGAGGCAGGCCTCGGCCGCCTCGCGGCCCTTGACCTTGAAGTGTTCGAGGAAGAAGCGCCGGTGCTCCTCGCTTTCATGGAAGTGGTGCGGCGTCAGCACGGCCGAGAGGATTGGAACGTTGGTTTCCATCTGCGCCTGCATCAGGGCGGCGACGACGGTTTCGGCGACGAACTCGTGCCGGTAGATGCCGCCGTTGACGACGAAGGCGCAGCCGACGACGGCGGCAAAACCGCGCCTGGCCAGGCTGCGGGCCAGCAAGGGGATTTCGAAGGCACCGGGGACGTCAAAGACCTCGACCGCGATCTCGCCGGCGCTTCGTGCCATTTCGGCCTCGAAGGCGAGGCGGGCTTGATCGACGATATCGGCGTGCCAACGTGCCTGCACGAAGACGACCCGGTTGGCGGATTGGATTTGGGAGCTCTGATTCATGGTCTTCTCCTACGACGTCAGAGACAAACTGAATCAGGGCGTACGAAACAACGTCCGGCCCACCGCGCAATGCGGCCGCGTGGCCTTTCGTTCCTCCGTTCTCTTTCATCCGGACTGTGACCGTCGGCTCCGGCATCGCACCGGATCTGCTGACCCCTTCGGCCATACGGCCGAAGGGCGCTCGCGGGCTCGAACGCCGCCAAAGCAAGCGAACGTTCATACCGCCGGTGGGGACTTTCACCCCGCCCCGAGAACGTGCCCCGCCCAAAAGCGAGACCATCCCTCTATAGGGCTTTGCGCCGGCCTTGTCGATGCCGCTTTGGCATCCGGCGCCGGGCAGGTGCGCGGCTCGCCGCGGCGCCAGGAAATTTGTCCGATTCGGCAAGCGGGTTTTGCCGTGCGCGCGGCTTTGACGGACAATGGCGGCCAAGAAAAGCCTGTTTATGTACATCGATGAATGAGGAATCTCTGTGGATAGCTCAAATCCCCGTCTGACCAGCCTGTCGCACGGTGGCGGCTGCGGCTGCAAGATCGCTCCGGGACTACTCGGCGAGATGCTCGCCGGGCTGGACCGCAACTTCCCCGATCCGGCCCTGCGTGTCGGTTTGGAGACCGGCGACGATGCCGCGGTCTACCAGTTGAACGACCGTCAGGCCGTCGTTTCGACCACGGATTTTTTCATGCCCATCGTCGACGATCCCGGCGACTTCGGGCGTATCGCCGCGGCCAACGCGCTGTCCGACGTCTATGCCGTCGGCGGCCGGCCGATCTTCGCCCTGGCACTGGTCGGCATGCCGCTCGACAAGCTGCCGGTCGAGGTCATTGCGCGTATTCTCGAAGGCGGGGCCGAAGTCTGCAGAAGCGTCGGCGCCGGTGTTGTCGGCGGCCATTCCATCGACGCGCCGGAGCCGATCTACGGGCTGGCGGTCACCGGCCTGGTGCACCCCGACAAGATCAAACGCAACTCCACGGCCCGCGCCGGCGACAAGCTCATTCTCGGCAAGGGCCTGGGTGTGGGCATCCTCAGCGCCGCGCTCAAACAGGGCCGCCTGGAGGCCGAGGGCTACCGGGAGATGCTGGCGACGACGACCCGGCTCAACGACATCGGCGCCGAGCTCGCCGACATTGCCGGGGTGCATGCCATGACCGACGTCACCGGTTTCGGCCTGCTCGGCCACCTGCTGGAGGTCTGCCGCGGATCCGGCTTGGCGGCCAGGATCGAGTGCGATGACTTGCCGCTGTTGCCAACTGCGGCCGTCCTGGCGCGCGCCGGCGTCAACACCGGCGCGGCCAAACGCAATTGGGACAGCTACGGCGCCGCCGTGGCCCTGCCGGACGGCCTTGCCGCCTGGCGCCACGCGCTGCTCTGCGACCCGCAGACCAGCGGCGGCCTGCTGGTGGCGGCCGCGCCGGACAAGGCCGACGAGATCCGCGACCTCTTCCGAACACGCGGCTATGGGTTGGCCGAGATCATCGGCGAACTGGCAGCCGGCGACCCCGGCGTGACGGTCGCCTGAGCCGCGCGCGGGGGCAATCGGCGGAAGAGGGTGGGAGTCGAACCCACCAGGCACGTCTGACGCCCCTCACCGGATTTGAAGTCCGGGCGCCCCACCGGGGTGCGATCCTCTTCCAGGCTCACTTGTCGTAACTGCCGCCGAACAGTGCGGTGGCCGGCAGCAGGATGCGGCGGTGGTCGCCGTCGCGCAAGGTGAAGCGGGCGCGGTCGAAGAACTCCAGCACATCGATGGTCAGGTTGCGGCCGATGCCGCTGCGGTCGCGGAAGGCGGCGGCGGTGAAGCCGTTCTCGGCGGCCAAGATCTCGCCCAATTCGGCCAGTGTTCTCAGCGTCTCGGGCGCGAAGTAGCGGTTGCGCGCGACCCGTACCACCAGGCCCATGGCGGCGGCGCGGCCGAGAAGGATTTCGGTCTCCTGTCGTGGCAGGTCGAGCGCCGCCGCCAGTTCGCTCAACGGCGGCGGCCGCTGATCTTCGGCGCTCAAAAGCGGCCTTAACTGCTGCCAAAGACGCGCGTCGGCCTCGCCGAGGCGGGCGTTGTGGCCGGATCGCAGGAAGATGGCGCCGCGCCGGTCGATCTCGCGGCGAGCGACCAGTTCCGCCAGGGCGCGTGCCACGAGAAGGGCCGGCATGCGGCGCGGAAGCGCACGGCCGAGCTGTTCGGCGCTGGCGCCGAGCCGTTCCGGGTGTGCCTCGTGCCACCGGCCGAGTGCTTCTTTGAGGGCCGTCAGAAGCGCCCGCCAGTGCGTCGGATCGAGGGCCCAGTGCTCGCCGCCGCCACCGGCGGTCTCCATCTCGACCGCGCCGGCCAAATCGGCGCTTTCCTGCGGCGTCAGGTTCCAGGTGCGGGAAAAGGCCGAGAGGTCGAGGCCGTCGGGCGCGCCGGGCAGGGCCCGTGCCAAAGCTGTCGCGGGATCATTTTCCAGCAACGCTTCCAAATAGGCTTGGCGGGATTTGCTCCAACGCGCCTGGCGTGGCGGCAGGGGATCGACCACCCAGCCGCCGGCCAGGGTCCGGCGCGCCGACTGGTCGCGCAGAATGAAGCGGTCGCCGCGCAGGCCGCCGAGATCTCGTTCGGCGTAGAGCCGCGCCCAGGCCCAGCGGTTGTTGTCGAGAATGTCGGCGTCAAGCAGGGCGACCCGGCAGAGCACATCGCTGGTCGCGAGGTGCAGATGCGCCGGTGTCCAGTGTTGCAGCGGCGCGGCGCCCGGCGCCCGCCGCAGGCGCACGTCGAAGCGCCGGCTGGTCCCAGCCGCCGCCTCGGCGACCAGCCAGTCGCCGCGGCGGATCTCGCCCCTGTCGGGGGCGGCGATGTTGACGGCGCAGCGTTCGCCGCGCCGGGCGCTCTCGGCCGGGCGGTTTTGGGCGTGCAGGCCGCGCACGCGTGCCTCGGCGCTGGTGGCGGTTGCGCTTTGCAAGAGTCGGAGCCGGTCGCCTTTGCGCAGCTGTCCGGAGTAGATCGAGCCGGTCACCACCAGGCCAGTGCCCGGCAGGCTGAAGTGGCGGTCGATGGCGAGACGAAAATTGCCCTGTACTTGCGGCAGCGTTGTTTCGCGCGCGGCGGCGTCGATATGCGCCTTGAGGGCGGCGACGCCCTCGCCGGTGACCGTGCTGAGGGGGAAGATCGGCGCGTCGGCGAGACTCGTTGCAGCAAGAAGCGCCTTGAGTTGGGCGGCCACCTCGCGCCGGCGCCCGGCGTCGACGGTGTCGATCTTGCTCAGCGCCACGGCGCCCTTTCCGACCGCCAGCAGGTCGAGGATGGCGAGGTGTTCGGCGGTCTGCGGCATGATCCCGTCGTCTGCGGCGACCACCAGCAGGGCAAAGTCGATGGCGCCGACGCCAGCCAGCATGTTGCGGATGAATTTTTCATGCCCCGGCACGTCGACGAAGCCGAGCACCTGACCGTCGCCGAGATCCTGATAGGCGAAGCCGAGATCGATGGTCAGGCCGCGGCGCTTTTCTTCCGGCAGGCGGTCGGTGTCGACACCGGTCAGGGCGCGGATCAGCGCCGTCTTGCCATGGTCGACGTGACCGGCGGTGGCGACAATCATGGCGCCAGTGCCGCCAGATCCTCGGCGAAGGCCGCCTCGTCGTCGAGGCAGCGCAGGTCGAGCCACAGGGCGTCTTCGTGAATCCGGCCGATCACCGGTGTCGGCAGGGCGCGCAAGGCGGCGCTCAGCGTCCGCAGCTTCTTCGCTGTCTGTTTCCTGGCACCGGGCGGGCGCAGCTTCAGGGCGGCGCTGGCCAGGGTTTCGATCGGCAGAGCGCCACTGCCGACCTGGCTCTTGCAGGTTTCTACCG
>JAJFGM010000396.1 GCA_021776145.1 Kiloniellaceae bacterium
CGCGGCCTGAACGCCGGCACTATGTTCGAGCAGCCACTTATAGTAAATCGGCACGTTGAAGAGGTAGGTCGCGCCCTCGTCGATAATGAGCCGCCACACCGTCTGCGGATCGAAGCGTTCGACCAGAACCATGGTTTCGCCGTTAAGGACCGGAAGGTTCAGACCGGCGATCATGCCGGCGATATGGCAAACTGGCGTGACCACCATGCGAACCGCGGTCGCCTCGCGCCGCGCAAGGGACTGATTGATCAATGTCATGCTGACAAGGTTGCGCTGGGTCAGCTCGACTCCCTTGGCCCGCCCCGTCGATCCGGAAGTGTAAATGATGACCGCGGTCTGATCTTCGGCAAACGACCGCGCCGGCACGCTGCCCGCGACCGTGCTCATGAGGTCGCAAAGACCGCGCGCGCCGCTTAGCGGTGATGGCGCCAAGGGGTCCTTGGGAATGACCCAGACGTCTTTGCATACCGCGCTTTCGGCCGCGGCCTCAATTGCCATTTCCGCCATACCGGTATCGTCGAGCCCGTCGTATGTCAGCAGGGCGCGCGCCTCCGAATCACGCAACTGGTACAGCAGATCGCGTTTCCTAATCGTGGCGGAAAGTACGACCACCGTCGCACCGGTCTTTAAGATGCCATAGTAAGCGGCCGCGAAGCCTGGACGGTTGCAGCAGCACAGCGCCACTCGGTCGCCGGGACCATAGCCGAGATCGGCCAGCCCCTTCGCCACGCGCTCGACCAATTCATAGAGCTGCGAATAGCTGTAGCGCCGCCCTTCGTGCACGATCGCCAGTGCCGCCGGCGAGCGTCGCGCCGTGGCTTCGGGAAAGAGTGCGACATTCATCATCTTAAGATTCCGCTGGAAGGCGCCGATTTGCCGTCATCTCTTTTGGGCTGAGTCGGCGTAGCAAAAAGAAGGCGAGGATCAGGAGAGCCAAACTGCTGACGAACGGCGAATTCGGACCCCAGGCGGCGAAGACCGCCCCTCCCCAAAGCGGCCCCAGCAGGCCGGCCGCGCTGGCACAGGACTGCGAAATCCCCATGACCCGCCCCTGTAAGCCCACAGGCGCGGCCCGCGATAGTAGGCATTGCGCGCAAGACAGGGCCGATGCCATGCCCGACCCCATACACATCGAGGCCAGCACGACTTGCCATGCCCCCGGCGCCACGACTAGCATCGCCAGACCAAAGAGGAAGACACCGACGGCCAGACGCGCCGTCGTCGCCTCGCCAAAGCGCCAACACAGGGGCGCCACCAGCAGCCATTGCGAGAGCACGGCCGCGCCGCCACCCGCGGTGAACACCAGGGTGATGTCTTCGGCGCGCCAGCCGAGCACGGCGTGGGACCAAAGACCGATGGTGGTATCCATGCAGAAAAAGGCGAAGCCCAGGATCGCCACGACTGCCAAGGGAGTCGCACATCCCGAAAGACGCATCTGGCGAAAGACCACACCTCGATTCAATGCGCCTCCAATGCTGCCCGAATTACCGACGTTGCGCGAATCACCGGAGTCTACCCTGACTTCGTCGCGCAGCAGAATCAGCGCCAGCAGGACGGCCAGCCCGGAGGTAAAAGCTCCGACAAGAGCCGGCAAGGCGTAGTTATCGCCATCTGGCCCCAGCCCGGCCAACGCGATAAGAGGCCCGATTACGAACACCAAGCCGTAAGCGGCATTAAGGCTGGCCATTCCGACAATTCGGCGATCGGGACAGGTGCGGTCGGCAAGGTGTGCTTGGAGAACTGGAAACACGGCGCTGCTGATCCCGGTCAAGGCCCGCGCCATAAAGAGCAGTGCCAGTCCGTCGGCGGCGGCCAAAAGCAAATAAGACGGCGGCGCCGTCGCCAAGGCCAATAGGATCACCGGCCGCCGACCGTAACGATCGCTCGCGGCGCCCCACAACGGCGCGACGGCAAAGATCATCAGGGCATCGACCGACAACAGAAGGGTTACTGCCAGGGGGGCAGCACCGAGGTCGAGGGCCTGAAAGGTTAGCAGCGGATAAACGATGCCAAGGCCCATCAGATTCAGTAAAGCAACGCTAAAGACTGCCGGCATAACCCGGACCTCGCGTTCAGACGCGGCTTAAACGCATGAGTAGCTTGCCGCGCGGGCGCAGGGTGATCATCGGCTCCGGCGAGATATTCTGACCGGGCACGATGTCGAGGTGAAACCTCTGCATCACCTTGGCAATGACAATCATGGCCTCGAGCATGGCGAAGCGTGCGCCCAAACAGGTGCGCGGACCGCCGCCAAAGGGAAAATAGGCAAACCGCGAATGACCGGGCCCCTTTTCGGGGTCGAAGCGGTCGGGGTCGAAACCCTCCGGGTTCGGCCAGAGTTCGGGTCGACGGTGCACGGCATAGGCACAGAGGATAACCGTGGTCCCCTTACGGACCGGCGTTTTCCCGATCCGGTCGTCTTCGACGGCATCGCGCGAGAAGGTCCATAGGGGCGGATAGAGGCGCATCGACTCTTGGAACACCATCTTGGTAAACCGCAGGTTCTCGATATCAGCGAATTCTGGGGTGCGACCGCGCAGCGTCGCGTCGACCTCTGCGCGCAGGCGCACGGCAGCGGAGGGATTCTTTGAAAGCAGGTACCAGGTCCAGGCCAAGGCGTTGGCCGCCGTGTCATGGCCAGCAAGAATCAACGAAAGCACTTGGTCGCGCAGCAGACTTGGGACCCGCTTGCCGGCCGGTAGGGCATCGTAGGAATCGATCAAAATCTGCAGCAGATCCTCGCCCGGTTCCGAGGCAGCGCGACGCTTGGCGATCACCGAGGCAACAAAGTCGTCGAGGCTTTTCAAAGCCGCTTGGAAACGGCGGTTTTCGGGAGTCGGAACCCAAGTCGGCGGGCTGACGACTGACCAGATACGGCGCTCGGTGTTGCGCAGGATCACCGACAACGCCTTATAAACCTGATCATAGATTGCGTCGTCATCGACCGAGAATAGGCACCGCAACACGACGTCCAGCGTCACCCGCATCATTTCCGGGCCAATATCGATCGCCTGCCCGCGTTGCTCCTGGACGGCCCAGCGATCGACCAAATCATTGGCAACGTCGCCCATCTCGCCGACCATTTTTTTCAAATGGCAGCCCTGAAAGCCGCGGGCGGAAGATTGCCGCTGGCGCTTCCATTCCGCGCCTTCGGCAAGAAACATACCCGCGCCGAGAATCGGCTTGAGGACATGCACATAGCGGCTTTTTTCATAATTGTACTGGTTATCCTGCAGGACATAGCGGATGTCATCGGGCCGATTTATCATCAGCGCCGGCTGCAGTCCGAGCTGCAAGGCGACAACGTCGCCGTGATCGCGCGCCGCACGGACAAAGAAATTGAGCGGATCCTGACGCAACGCCGGTAACACTCCGGCCAAGGGAACGCCCTTGACCCGCGGCGTCAAATATCCCGGAACTCCCAGTTCGCCCGGATGCAATTCCACATGTGCGATGCTCATAGTCTATTCCCCCGAGGTCCCTTTATTCGCCTCGGCCGGCAGCCACGCGTGCGCGCAGCCACCTGCCATTCACTTCAATGTAACCGACCCGCCCGCAAGGGCGCTTTCACTTCGGTTTCGGCGTCCGAGGCAAAGTCGTTCTTGCGGGCGATTGAATCCGCGACAGCTTGCGCGGCAACGGAAATTATGTGCGCGGCAAAAGATAGACCGGTTCGTTCGGCCTCTTCGCGCAAGTAGTTAAGGCATTCTTTGATAGCCGCAGCATCTTCACTAGGATCAGCGAACTCGATCTGGATCGATTGGTTTTCTTTTTTCATTGTTTTTATGGCCTTTCCATATTTTGCCTACCGCGCCTAAGCGGCCATCGCGTCCCTATCGAAGGGGGCGCTGTGGATAACGGAGCCCTCAATTCCTGCCAAAGAACGGATCGCCCCCAAAACTCCCGTGCTCATTTCGAACTCGCCCATATAGGCGGAAGTCCTGCCGATGCGCTTGGCTTGCGATTGCCAAATCGGCGGACAACCCAAACGTGGCAAGAGGCGCGCCATGCGCGCGTCATAAACCGTGATCAATTGCCTTACACCGAGCGCCAAACACAGCTCGATGACGGCACAAAGAATCAGCCGTGCCGGCATGCCCGCACGCGCGTCGGGTCCACCAAGCGTTGGCGCTGTCTCGACGGCAAAACGGCTGCCTTCCCAAATCCGCGGGTGCCGCGGCGCGGCTCTCCCCTCAAGCAATTCCGGGAAAACATCGCGCAGCATGTAGGATCCGGTTGTCGGCAAAAATCGCCAACTGCCGTCGACTTGCCCCTTGTTGTTAATGGATAGAAGGTAAATCGGACCAAGTTCGTCAAATCTGTCGCGCTCTTCGCCAGCGACCGAACTCACCTCCCATCCCATCCGTTCGCGAAAAACCCGGTGCCGCAGTCGATACATGTCGCGGATTTCCTGCCGATAAAGAAAATAGAGCTCCGGTGTCACTACATGGATCATGGCCGCATCCCCCCAGTGCGATTATGCCGCTATTGGACAATCTCAACAGGCATGACGCAGCCCCCCAGAATTGGGAGGAGACATAAGACAGTGGAGGGACATGAAGCAGCGCGGCGCCACAGGCTTTCGCCGCCGCCACGCGGATACAACTTCTCGCCGGTAAAATCTGGTGGGCGAATAGCGGTACGGACCGGATTTTTGGGTCAGCCGGCCTTCGCGCCGATCACTCGTCCTGGACTCTTGGAAGTGTTTCTATGCAGGAAAAGGTGCGGGCGGCGCCAACCGGTTCGCCACGCGAATCAGGGTACGATCAAACCGCCGATGATGGCCCTAACGACCGCCTGATGTTTGGAGAATACGCCCATTTTCTTGGCGGCGTTCTTCAAATGAAAGACCACCGTCTCATCGGATATCACAAGGATCTGCCCAACTTCCCA
>JAJFGM010000397.1 GCA_021776145.1 Kiloniellaceae bacterium
TATGTCGCCGACTGCGTCAACCGCTTCTACGCGGCGTGATCGCTGGAACTATCGATCTAGAACATCTCGCCGAATTCTTTGAGCCGGGTCTCGGCGGTTGGCACCGAGCTGTCGATTGAATGCGCCCGTGTCAGGTCGTCCCGGGCTTTGCCGGTCTCGCCGAGCTGCCAGTAGACCAGGGCGCGACTGTCAAGGACCGCAGGCCGGTCAGGCAGCCGCCGCAGTGCTTCATCGCAGTCGGGCAGGGCCTTTTGCGGCTGCTGTAGCAGGGCGTAGGCCCAACAACGATTGTTGTAGGCCCAGGCGTTATCGGGGTCGAGATCGAGGACAACGCTGTAATCCTCGATGGCTTGCCGGTGATTGCCGAGGGCCGAATAGGCGTTGGCGAGCAGATAGTAGACGGCCGGGACGTCACGTTCCGCTAGATCTTCGCTGTCGAGACAGTCCAGGTAATTGTCGACGGCCTGGTCATAGTTGCCGGCCTGAATGGCCTGATCCCCCGCCAGGCAGGCCTCGGGTACGCTTGGCGATTCCTTGCCAAAAGAAACAAGGAATGCCGTGATGGTGGCGAAAATGAGGGCGTAGATAACAAGGGTAAGCAGTTTAGCGGGCATCGGCTGGGCATGGCTCCGGTGTTCGGCGACGGCCGTTCCATAGTTGGCAAGATAAGGCCTGTTCCCGCCTATAAAAAGCAGGGCGTGTTTCAAGTGACCGCTCGGTAGGGAGCATAGCTATAATACTTCGGCCGCAGGTCGAACCTGGCGTGCAGCCAGGCGACACCGAGGCCGTTGGTGCTGAGCCATAGGGGTCGATCCGACAACAGGGCCATGGCCTCTTCGCCAATCCGCTGCCAGAAGGCCTGCCGTTGCTCGTCCGGCGCGCCGCGCGTGAAGGCGGCGATATGTGTATAGACGGCCGGTGTCGCACACGGACAGGGCACGACCAGCGTCGCGTCGCCGCCGAGGTTGGCGAAGGAAATGACTGGGTCGTCGGCGGTCGCGAAATACGCCGCGAAACTCTCGCGATCCGGCGCGAAACCCGCCAGGGCCGGACTGTCGACCAGAACGCACTCGAAGGGGCGCTCGCGCGTAGCGGACAGGAGCGGCGGCGTTTCCCACAGAAAGGCCGGGAAGGGGGCCAGGGCGAGCAGGTTGTTGAAAAAGCCGCGGAAGGCCGTATCGTCGCGCCAGCCGGCCAGGGTATCGCCGCGCGTCAGCAGTCGTGCTTTGCTGTCGAGAATGCGCAGGCGCCGTAGGCCGGGCGACGGCGCCTCGATCTCCACGCTCCACTGCTCTTGCGACACGGCGCTTCCTGACATTCACGGCTTAGGGCTGAAAATCGTGAACTCGAAGCTGACGCGGCAGCTGTCGCCCTGGGTCACCGCGCCGCCGTGCAGCAGGTCTTCGTGGAAAACCACCGAAGTGCCGGGTGGGGTCCGCAACAGCAGACTGTCGATCCCGGCCGCGTCGAAAGTCGGTTTTGCCATGCCGTGGCGGGCCTCGCAGCCATAACTCCAGCTTTGGCGGTGCGATCCGGGCACCACCTCGAGGCCGGCCTGACCGGCCTCGCCAACGATGAAGCTCCAGACTTTCACCGTGCGTCGGCCGCTGGGGACCGGCCAGCCGTTGATTTTCCAGAACCAGGAATCCGCGTGCAGCGGGCCGACGTCGTTGCGCTCCCTCGGCCGCACCAGTCGCCAGTAGATCTCGGGCAGGCCGCCGCGGACCTCGTTGGTGACTTCGGCGCCGCCAAAAGCCGTGGCCGTCGCCCGCAGCAGGCCGCCGCGCCGCACGGCTTCGACGTCCTCGGCCTCGAACAGGCGGGCATCGCGCGTCCACAGTTCGCCATGCTCGACGAGGTGGCAGAGCTGGTGATAGCGGCCCATGCCCAGGGCCGCGAATTCGGCCGCTCTTTGCGGTGCGGCCTGGCGCAGGCGGGTCAGCCACTGGCGCGCGATGCGGGCCTCCAGGTCTGCCAACTCCGCCTTGCTCAGCAGCGCCCCGACCCAGTAGCCCTCGGGCCCGTCGACAGCAGCGGCGATTTCCTCGGCAAGCGTCACCGGTTTGTCCTCGATGTCAGGCGCCGTTGTTGGCGTGATAGCCGCGCGCCGCCTGGGTTGCCGCCGACACCGAAAGCTCGCGATAGCCGCGCAGGGCGTCCTTGTCCTTGATGTGGATCGGCGCCAGGGAATTGACGATGCGCAGGTCTGTCGACACTCGCGTGGTGTCGCCGCGGTTGACCTCCTGCCCGTGAATCAGCGCCGGTGTGAAGATCATCGCTTGGCCGAGCTGCAGCGGCACGGAATGCAGTCGCGTGCCGAGGTCGTCGAGGATCTTCTTCGGCGCATAGGGAAAGCCCATCAGGTGCCTCGGCGAGCCCTTGTCCCAGTCGGCCTTGCCTTTAGACACCACCTCGAAGTCGGCCTCGGCGTTGAGGTGGGTGTCGTCGGCAACGCAAAGCGCGCTGTCGGCGTCGACCGTGGTGAAGGGGATGTGCACCGTCACCTCATAGGGGCTCTGGCCATAGAAAGTATCGCGGTGCAGGCCGATGTTGTCGGTGCTTTTCCCGGGACGCGAAATGCGCAGATATGGTTGTCCCTGGATATGAAGGTCGGGGCCGATGAAGGCGCGGAAGACGGAAAGCTGGGTCTGGCCGATGCGGTAGCTGAGTTCCTCGTCCCAGAAGTAGTTGGCCAGGGCCCAAAGAATGTCGGCGTGGCGCGCGTCGTCGATCGCCTGGTGATAGGTCGTCAGTGTCACCTCGGCATCGCCACAGAGGGCGCGCAGTTTTGTTTCCAGCAAATCGCGGATATCGGCGATGGCCCCGGGGTCGGGGAAATCGACCCGACACCAGCCCTTTTCCAGGTAATGCCGATTCAATTCAGAGTAGGTGCTGTCATCCATGCCTAGCTTCCAAGACCCTTAGCTTTCTTCATGTCACGCACAAATTCATACCACGCCGCGGGCCATCAGACAGCGATAGGCGAGCACGGCGGAAACCGTCACGCAGTCGAAAAGTTTCCGCCGCAAGGCCAGCGAGACGCAGTCCTCGATGTCGACCCAGGCGAGGTCGAGGACTTCCGCCGGGTCGGGCGTGAAGGCGCGCACCTGCCGTGCCGTCTCGCTGTAAAAGATCTCGGTCGGGTTCTCGACGTTGTCGAGGCCGGGACGATAGGCGAGCAGCAATTGCGGTTCGCCGCAGTCGTAGCCAGTCTCCTCCAGGCATTCGCGCCGGGCGGTCTCGATGTGGCTCTCGCCCGGCTCCAGGGCGCCACCGGGGATTTCCCAGCTCACCGCATCGAGGAGGAAACGGTACTGCGCGGTCAAGAGCACCTGTGCGTCGCGCAGCAACAGGACGCCTGACCGCGGACCGAAGTCGACGACGTAATAGTCCTTGGCGAAGCCCGTGACTTCGGTGTGACAGCGCTCGACGCTGGTGAAGGGGTCGCGGTGCAAGGCCTCGCGCTCGGTCACCCGGCGTGCCGGCCGCGCCACCTGTGGCAACTCGAATTCTGTCCGTGGCGCCGGACTCATCCGCTGACCGGATCGTCGCGGTGCGCCGCCGCCAAACCTTCACCGAGAGGGGTGAAGGCAAATGACGGAAAGGCCTTGTGCAGCGCCGTGACGTCGAAGTGCCGGTGCGTGACCGGGTTCTGCCGCGGCGATCCCGCGACCTCGACCGGTCTGTCGACAAGCGCCGCCACCTTGCGGGCAAGGTCGCCGAAGGCGGTCGAGGTGCCGGTGGCGAGGTTGAGCAAACCGCTGCTGCGATGGCGCAGGACCAGCAGGGTCAAGGTGGCGATATCGTCGACCGAGATGTGGTCGCGGGTTTCCTCGCCTTCGCCGAAGAGCGGAATGCGCCCGTCGTTGGCGGCCTGCCGGCGATAGCGATTCGGGCCGTAGGAATTGTGGCTGTCGCCGGCGCCATAGATCAGGGTCGGGCGGAGGATCGCCAGCGCGCCCTTGTAGGCTTCGGCGATCATCACCTCGCGGGCGTGGTGCATGGTGCCGTAAAGGTCGGGAGCCTCGGCGCAACTGCTTTCGCTGACTGGGCCTTCGCCCATGGGATAGACCGCGTCCGAGCTGAAATAGACGATCTGCGCCGGCGCTGTCATGGCCACCGCCGAGGTCACGGCCGCCATCATTCTGATGTTGGCGAGGAAAGGCGGAATGCCACGTCCCCGGTCGGGTGTCAGGGCCGAAAGCATGACCAATGCGTCTTCCGTGCGGATGAGAGTCGCCAGTTTGGTTCCGGCGTCGGGCGCCGTGAGGTCGAGGTCGGCGCTGCTCAAGGCCAGGGTCTCGATGCCCGCCTCGGCCAGCCGGGCACAGAGGGTCTGGCCGACGAAACCGCCGGCGCCAAGCACGACGACACGGGCGGGATCGCTGGGTTCGCTATTCCGATGGGTCAGCATGGGGTCTCTCATTCCTTTGCAACGCGGTGTTCGTTCATAAGTCGATGGTTCATGACGGGGCGGCGAACCGGGCGGCGACGCCGAGTGTGTGGTAGTCGAGCCCGGCGCGACGGCAGGCCTCGGCGTCGAGCACGGCATAGGGATCGACAACGATACGGCCGGCGAGGCGGGCGGCAAGGGCTGCCGGGTCGAGCTTGGCGAATTCCGGCCAAGGCGTCATGATAACCAGGGCGTCGGCGCCTTCGCAGGCGGCGAGCGGCGTCGGCGCCGGGTGCAGGTCGGGATGAAAGGCCGGCTCGACCGGCACCTGTGGATCGCAGGCGCGCACGCGGCATTGCGGGATGGCGGCGAGCAGAGCCAGGGCCGGCGAGTTCTTGGTCGAGGCGGTGTTTTCCTTGTAGGCGAG
>JAJFGM010000398.1 GCA_021776145.1 Kiloniellaceae bacterium
GCGCGCGCGACCCCTGCGGGCCGATGGCGCGCTTGTATTCGGTCGCCAAAACGACTAAAATCGCTATTGATCATGCGTTCAGTATAGTCTCGGGGGCGGTGGAGACAAGATGCGATTTTCTAAGCTGACCGCGCGTATAGCCGGCGAGGGCGCGGCCGCCTGGGACGTGCACAGCCGCGCCGTGGCGGCGCGGGCCAAGGGCGAGGACGTGGTTGTCATGAGCATCGGCGAGACCGACTTCGCAACGCCCGATCCCATCGTCGACGAGGCGGTCCGCGCCCTGCGCGGCGGCGACACTCACTATACCTCGTCACAGGGGCGCCCGCGTCTGCGCGCCGCCATCGCCGCGCGCGCCCGCGCGCGCTACGGCATCGCAGTCGAGAGCGATGGGGTGGCGATCACCTCGGGCTGTCAGAACGCGCTCTACGCGGCGGCGCAGCTGCTGCTCGAGGAAGGCGACGAGGCCCTGGTGCTGGAGCCGATGTACGTCACCTACGAAGCCAGTCTCAAGGCGACCGGGGCGGTCATGGTGCCGGTTCCCTGTCCGGCGGTCAGCGAATTTCACCCCGACATCGATGCCCTGCGCGCCGCCGTCGGGCCGCGTACCCGTGCCATCTTTCTGGCCACGCCGGTCAATCCGACCGGCGCGGTGCTCACCCGCGAAGAACTCGAGGAGATCGCCGCCGTGGCGCGGCAGCACGACCTCTGGGTCGTCAGCGACGAGGTCTATGCCGATTTCGTGTACGAAGGCGAACATGTCGCGATTGCCTGCCTCGAGGGTATGGCCGAGCGCACCTTGACTCTCGGCAGCCTATCGAAGTCGCACGCCATGACCGGCTGGCGCGTCGGTTGGGTCATTGGGCCGCGGAGCTACATCGCCCACATGAGCAACCTGGCGCTCTGCATGACCTATGGTCTGCCCGGTTTCATCCAAGAGGGCGCGGCGATCGCCCTGGAGCAGGACCTGGAGATCGTCGACAGCATGAAGCAGGTCTTGCGCGCCCGCCGGGACAAGCTGCATGCCGCCATGTCGCGGGCCCCGGGCCTGAACTGCTGGCTGCCGGCGGCGGGCATGTTCCTGCTGCTCGGGGTCGACCGGACTGGCCTTTCCAGCCGGGATTTCTGCGAACGCCTCTACGAGGATGAGCGGGTTTCGAGTGTCGACGGCGGCGCCTTTGGGGCGAGCACCGCCGGCACCCTTCGCCTGTCCTTCGCGGCCTCGGACTGGCAAATCGACAAGGGCTGCGAACGCATCCTGCGCTTCGCCGAGGCGCTGCGGGAAAAGGGAGACACGGCATGGCCACGCTTGGCGAACAGCTGATCCGCCTGCTCGAAGCCTACGGCGTCGAGCTGGTCTTCGGCATTCCCGGGGTTCACACCGTCGAGCTCTACCGCGGGCTCGATGCCAGCGCCATTCGCCACGTCGCGCCGCGCCACGAACAGGGTGCAGGTTTCATGGCCGACGGCTACGCCCGAACCAGCGGCAAGCCGGGTGTGGCTTTCGTCATTACCGGTCCGGGGGTCAGCAACATCGCCACCGCCATGGCCCAGGCCTATGCCGATTCGATCCCCATGCTGGTCGTTTCCTCGGTCAATCACTTGCCGGCGCTTGGCATGGAGGCCGGCGCGCTGCATGAGCTGCGGCGCCAAGGTCTGGTCGCCGGTCAGTGCGCCGCCTTCAGCCACACCGTCATGACGCCGGCGCAGCTGCCTGCGGTCTTGGCGCGCGCCTTCGCGATCTTTGAGGGCGAACGGCCGCGGCCGGTGCACATTGAAATCCCGGTCGACCTGTTGGACGCTCCGGCCGACGACCTCGATCTGTCGCGGCCGGCAGCCCTGCTGCCGCCGGCGCCGCACCCGGACGCCTTGGCGGCCGCCGCCGCGGCTTTGGGCACGGCGGCACGGCCGCTCATTCTTGCCGGCGGCGGCGCGGTGACGGCGGCCAATGGCCTGGTTGGCCTGGCCGAAACTTTGGCGGCCCCTGTTGTCATGACCAACAACGCCCGCGGTCTGCTGCCGCCGGCGCATCCACTGGCGGTGCCGGCCAGCCCCTCGCTGCAGGCCGTGCGCGCCCTCATCGCCGAGTCCGACGTCGTGCTGGCAGTCGCCAGCGAGTTCGGCCGCACCGACTACGACATGTACGAAAGGGGCGGTCTGGCCTTTCCCGGCAGGCTGATCCGCATCGAAATCGACGCCCAGCAGATGCGCCGCGGCGGCGTGCCCGAGTTTCCCCTGCTGGGTGCCGCCGCACCGGCACTGGCGGCGCTGCAAGCAGCCTTGTCCGGCCACCGGCCGCAAAACGCGGAGGGCGCGGCGCGCGCCGCAGCGACCCGCCAGGCGGCTATGTCGGAGCTCTCGCCGGCGATGCGTGCCGACCTCGCTTTCCTCGACCGCATTCGCGCCCGTCTCGGCGACGCGGCCATCGTCGGTGACTCGACGCAGGCGGTCTATGCCGGCAGCCTCTACCACGCGGCGCCGTCGCCGCGCAGCTGGTTCAATTCCTCGACCGGCTACGGCACCCTCGGTTACGCGCCGCCGGCGGCGATCGGCGCGGCGCTGGCCAGCGGCCGACGGGTCGTCAGCCTGGCCGGCGACGGCGGTTTCCAGTTCACCGCGCCGGAGATCTCGGTCGCCGTCGAAACCGCTGCGCCGGTGCTCTTCATCGTCTGGAACAATCGGGGCTACGGCGAGATCAAGCGCTATATGGTCGACGCCGGCATCGCCCCGGTCGGCGTCGACCTGCAGACTCCCGACTTCGTCGCCCTCGGCCGCGCCTGCGGCCTCCGGTCGGAGAAGGCGGAAACCCTGGAAGCTTTCGATACCCTGCTCAAGGCAGCCGCCGCCGCGCCGGGCCCGATGCTGATCGAGATCGACGAGGCGGTGGCGCGGGACTTTGCGTAAGGTCCGCTTGGTGCTCCGAACCTCTGCTTTAGCCCGAATTTTCGACCGTAAGTTTTAGGTGCAGCACGGCGTAGAGAATGAGCGAGGACCCAAGCATCTCCAACCACTCCTCGAGAACCACCGATATCAGCAGCAGCATTGACGCTGGCTCCAGATAATAGCTGACGAGTTCAATTCCGACTGCACCGGTAGCGAAAAGCGCCATCCCGGACGCTGCCGCCAGAAAGCCATGCCTATCGGCCCGCCATACCCACAGGATCGATTTGCGCAACAGCAGCAACAGCACGATGGCGGCGGCGCAATAGGGCAGGATCCAGGCGCCATGCGCATTGAATGTCGGGACCCAGGCGACACTTTTGGCGACCCGGGTAATCGTCTCGTGCAAGGAGACGAACTCGTCGATCGATAAGAAAAGAAAGATGCCCGCAAACAGAAGCAGCTGCCATCGGGGGGTTGCCGGCAGACGCGACAGCGGCAGGCTGAAAAGCGCGAGAGCAACGAGGAACAGCTGCATTGACGAAAACCAGGTCGGCAGGTTCCTTTCCAGGTTTAGATGAAAGAGCCGCACAAGGCTTTGTTGCCCACTCGAAAGGGCCAAGAGATGTAGAGCGATCAGGACGGCTTCGATCGCAATGGCGCCGAGCAACAGTAGCCCTGGCCGCTGCGTCAAGCTGCCTTTGCCCGTAAGTGTCATGTGAATGCCAATGCGATCATGACATCAAGGCTGCATGATAAAGAGTATCCTGGAAAACGACGTACCAGCTCAAAACCGCCCGGCCTGATAGTCCTGGATTGCCTGCATGATCTCGGCCTGGCTGTTCATAACGAAGGGGCCGTGGCGGGCGATGGGCTCGCCGAGGCGCTTGCCGGCGATGAGGAGCAGGCGGGCTGGCAAGTCGCCGGCCGCGATCTCGACGTCCTCGCCGGGGCCGAGCGCCGCGATCTCGCCACGCGCCACCGGCTGTGCCGAGATCTCGGCCGTGCCCTCGAAGACGTAGACGAAGGCGGCGTGGGTCGAGGCCAGTGGCTGGCGGAAACGTCCGCCCGGCGGCAGGGCGACGTCGAGGTAGAGCGGTTCGGTGACGATGCCGCTGACCGGGCCCTCGACCGGTCCCGCCGCTGTTTCCAGTTGCCCGGCGATGACCTTCACGCGGGCGCCGCCTGGCAGCTCGGCGACGGGGATTGCCTCGGGCTCGATGTCCTGGTAGCGCGGTGCCGTCATCTTGTCGCTGGCCGGTAGGTTGATCCACAGCTGAAAGCCCCACATCAGGCCGTCTTCCTGCTCGGGCATTTCCGAGTGCACGATGCCGCGCCCGGCGGTCATCCACTGCGCGGATCCGGCCCGCAGCAGGCCGCTGTTGCCCTGGTTGTCAGCATGACGCATGCGTCCGGCCAGCATGTAGGTGACGGTCTCGAAGCCGCGATGCGGGTGGTCGGGGAAGCCGGCGATGTAGTCGTCGGCGTCGTCCGAGCGGAATTCGTCGAGCAGCAGGAAGGGATCGAGCTCGGAGAGCTCCGGCGTGCCGATGACCCGCGTCAGCTTGACCCCGGCGCCGTCACTGGCCGGCCGACCGCGCAACAGGGTCTGGACCTGACGCGAGTTCGCTGTGGCGCGGTCGCTCATGGCGGTGCTCCTCCCTCGTTCAACCCGAATCAGCCCGGCGCGGCGGCGCCCAGCGCCTCGGCGCGAGCGACCAGGCGCTGGGCGTTGAGATAGATCGGCCACTCGACCAGGCTGCCGTCGACCTCGGCCCTGGCCTCACCGCGGGCGCGGGCGGCCTCGAAGGCGGCGACCAGTCCACGCGCCTTCGCGGTGGCCTCGGAGCTCGGCGTCAATTCGCCGTTGATGACAGCGGCATGGCTGGCGGTGACGGCGCTTTTGGCGCGGTAGCCCAGGCGCCGGGCATAGGCGGTGTCGTTCCTTGCGCCCTCGTCGTCGCTCCAGGTGTAGGGGCAGTCGACCGCCAGCACGCCGCTGGCGACGCAGTCGACGAGGAAGGCCTGGCGCACGTAGGTCAGTTCCAGGGCGTCGCGGCCGCGCTCGGCGCCGAGGTCGGCGGCCATGTCTTCCGAGGCGACGAGGCAGGCGGTGACGCGGCGGCTGACGTCGGCGATGGCCGCTGTGTTGCGCAGGCCGCGCGCCGATTCGACGTTGGGCAAAAGTTCGGTGCGGCCGCGCCGCTCCGGTGCCTCGCGGGCCTCGACAGCCGCGGCGAGGGCCTTGATTTGGCTTGCCGCGACGACCTTGGGCAGGGCAACGATGTCGGGACCGGCCGCCATGACGGCCTCCAGGTCAAGCGGGCCGTCGGCGCTCTCCAGGCAATTGAGGCGGGCGCCGACCACCTGTCCGCCGGCGCGGGCGGCGGCGAAAAACCCGGCGATGGCGGCGCGCGCCGCCGGGCGCTGTTCCGGCGGCGTGAAGTCCTCGAATTCGAGCAGCACCACATCGGCGCCGCTGGTCAGGGCGGCGGCGTGGGCCGTGGCTTCGGCACCCGGCACGAAGAGCCAGGAGCGGCACAATTCCGTCGGGCGGCGGGCGAAAGGGTGTGTGGCATCGGCGGTCATGCCACCGAGCCTATCCTTCTTTTGGCCGACTTGGAATTGCTTCCACCGTGAACGGCGGCCTCAACCCAGCGCGATGACCACGGCGCTGCCGACGATGAGCAGGGCCATGGCGAGACCGAAAGCGCGGCCCGTCGCGCCCTCGCCGGTCAGCCGGCGCAGGGCGCTGCCGGCCAGGGCCCAGACGCTGTTGCTGAAAGGCGCGATGACCAGGATCGCCGCGATCATGTCCAGGGCGCGGGTCGCCGCCTCGGGCGCCAGCCCG
>JAJFGM010000399.1 GCA_021776145.1 Kiloniellaceae bacterium
TCCCGAAGCGCCGGCGAGACCGTCTGGTCGAGCCACTCCGCAACCGTGACGCCGGAGCGGTTGGCTGCCTCGACGATGCCGCGGCGCAGATCGGGCGATACACCGCGAACCGACCAGATGTTCGACATGGTCCATGTTTCCTTTTGCGGTCCTACCTTGCCGAGTGGACCCATATGGGCGCGAAACAAGTTGAAATTAATCTGCTTTCACGAAGAATTCGTAAAACGTCGAGGAAGCCGTGTCGGCGCGGCGGACGACCGGCAGGCCGGCGTCCTACGCCGCCGCATGACGGCACCCCTATCCTGTTGGCGCGCCCAATAGATAAACTTCGCAACGGCTGGTGTCCTGGTTCTTGAAGAGATAGACCATACCCGGCATGCCAAGGCCGCGCGGGTCGAGCAGGCTCTTATGACCACCCAGGCCAGCGCCGTAGGTCCGACCCTGTATGACGGCAATATAACGCCGGTCGGTGCGCTGCATGAAGCGACTGCTGCGGCATTCCTGGGTTAAGGGCTTTACCAGGCGGAAATCGCCGAGGCCGCGCCGTTCTTCCTCCATCAGCAGGATCGAGGATGCTGGCGGGTTGACCGGCCGCCGCAGCCGCTCGTGCCTCGGCGGCGGAATCTGGACGCGCTCCTCCGTGCCACCCGTTCGGTGATCGGGATGGGTCGTCAACAGGCCGGTCGCGCCGAAAGCGACGGGCGTCGCCGTCAAGAACAGGGCCAGAATTGGGGCGAAGGCTCTGGTAAACATGCGGCCAGTCTAGTCGAGAGGGGTTAACAGCGCTTCAGCGAGACCAGGCGCCGCTTTGACGCCTAATTCGGCCTCAGTTTACCTCTCGATTTGGGCCCAAGTTTGCCGCTCAAATTGCCGCAAAAGTTGACTGAGAGTAACGGGAAATTAACTCGATGACCCCAGGCTGCGGACAAAAGGATGCCAGTCAACGAGGTCGGATTGCGATGCCTGCGCAAAACATGTTCAACGCCACGTCCTGGATCACCGACGCTTTTCGCGCCGGGATATTTCCGCGCGTCAACGCCAATGGCGACCTGTCCCTGGATGTCGCCTATGCCTCGCCCGAGGACACCCAGCGTCTCCTCGGAATGCTGAACGGGCATTCGGAAGACGTCATCTTGCGCCTGCCCAAACCCGACAGCGACTGCTTTTATCTGACCTGAAGTCCTGCTATTTCATAGTTTCCCCGCCGCCACTCGGCGCGGACTTGAAGGCCGTGCGGATACCCACCGGGATATCCGACGCGCGGCGGTAAGGAGAAGGGCTCACGTGAAAGCAACTGAATTGGCGCGCGTACAGCAGTACTTGCGCAATATTTTCGGCACCGAACGCATCATCTTGAACGCCACTGGTAGGAAGGATGACTCAGCCGAAGTCATTCTTGGCGGCGAGTTTCTCGGCGTGATTTTTCGCGACGAGGAAGACGGTGATATTTCCTACGCCTTTCACATGGCGATCATGGAAGATGACTTGCCAGAGGTGCGTGTGCAGTCGCCGCGTTGAGACTGCCGATCTAACGCTGGCCGGTTCATTTCCGGTCTCTGGAATACTGGCCGGCTTCCTTCCGGGCGCCGCGTCAATTCTGGCCATTGCGCGGATCGATCGGGTGCCGTCTCAGCCGGCGTGAGTCTCGCTTTCCGTTTTCAGCACGAAATTGTCATTGGCGCTCATGCGGTGATACTTCAGCGCCCGCGGATCCTGTAGAGCCGAACTCTTGGCGCGTGCCAGCCGGCTTTGCATGCGGCGAATGCCGCGCTGGATTTGTAGGCGCGCGTGGGCCCAACGCAACAGGCGATAGAAAACGACGCCGCCGATGATGCCCAGCCACATATAGGGGTACCACCAGGGCATCAGTGCCACGAGATCGGCCATGACCTTGAAATAAGGGTCTTGGCCGGCATAGGAGCTCAAAGCCGATTGAAGCGCCTGCATCATTGCCGTCTCCCGTATGTTCCTGCCAGGTCTTTGAATAAAACCTGCCTGGCCTGTGAACCACCCGACCCCAGTGGCGGCACGAAGAGGTCGCAACTCCTGTGGCACGTGCTGGGGTCGGGTGAGTGTAGTTTATGGGAAATTGAGTAAAAAGCAATAGAAATTTCAACTATATTGTTAACCATGCTTATTATCTATAAATAAAAATAAATAAATATAAAATAATTTAAGTAATAATGAAATAGTATATAAATATAATAGTTAATCTGGAAATAATGATTTTGGGTGTGGCGAAGTGAGTCCGTCCACCTTCCTGGCCCCGAGCTGAACTTTATTAGTTCAGCTCTCGACGCTGTTTCATTCAGCGTTGCGTCCACCGTCGGCGACCGCTGGGTTAACAGAATTTCAAGGGCCCCCGCGCTAGAAGGGGTGACGCGACAAGCCGTGGCATCGAGCGCCGCATGCGAAAGATCGGGGGAATCAGCCAGCCCAATGAGTGTTTCGCCACAGGCCTTGGCGCCGCAATGCCCAACCAAACTGCTGCTGTTGCCCTCGGCGCGCTTGTTGCCGTTGGAACTGCAGACGGAGTTTGGCCCGATCCCGACGGCTATGGTGCCGCTGGGCGGCCGCCCAGCCTATCTGCATATCGCCGAGCCTTATCTGCGGCGCGGTTACCAGGCGCTCGTTGCCGTCGGCGAGCGCGGCTCGGTGGTGCGCGAACACTTGGAGCGCAGCGCGGCGCCGGGTATTTCCGTCATCGATGTCGGACGGACGCCAAGCCTGGGCGAGACGATCCGCCAGGCTTTGAACTCGCTGGCGGTCTTGCCGCTGGAGCTGGTGGTAAATTTCGCCGACACCTTTCTTGAAGCCGACCTCGGCGCCGGCGATGTCGTCTGTGCCGCGCGGCCACGCGACCTGCATCGCTGGACCTGTTTCGGCCTGGATGCGTCGGGTCACTTCGGCGAAATTCAGGAGAAGAACCGGCCGAAGCCGGCCGGGGATGAACTGCGCACTTTTGTCGGTGTGTTTCAGTTCACCGAGCCGGCGCGCTTCCTGGCAGCCCTGCAGGCGGCTTGCGACGCCGAGACGCGGATCGCCGAAGACGATAACGCCGATACTCAGACTGCCGAGCTCGATCCTTTCTACCGCGCGCTCGCGGATTACTACAAAGCATCTCCGCCACTTCTGCAAGAGGTCGACACCTGGCTCGACCTCGGCCATCTCGATACCTATTACCGGGCCAAGCAGACCTACTGGGTCAACGCCAGGCTGTTCAACAACGTCGCCATAGACCCGAGCCGCGGCGTGGTCCGCAAGAGCAGCCGCGATACCGAGAAGTTCATCAAAGAAATCAACTGGTACCTGCGTCTTCCGAAGAATCTGCAGCATATGGCGCCGCGGCTGTTGGACTACTCGCTCAATCCCACCGACGCCTTCGCCGAGATGGAGTTTTACGGCTATCCGGCGCTCAACGACATGTACCTGTTGGGCGACTACGACCTTGGTCTTTGGGTGCGGGTTCTTGACGCCATCGAAGACGCGCTGCGGCGCATGCATGCGCACCGACTGCTGCCTGACGGAGGCACCGAACCGGGGTCCGCACCGGGGGCCGGAACCGATGCTGAGACCATGCTCGCGGCACTCACCGAGATGTATGAGGCCAAGACCCGGCAGCGCCTGCTCGAAGCGCTGAAGCGCCCGCATCTGGCGCCGTTCCTGGTTGCCGAAGTGGCAATCAACGGGCGCAGTTGCCTGGGGGTGCCGCGTGTCCTGGAGATGCTGCCTGAGGTGATTGGCCAGGCCGGTCTTTACGAACTCGAGCCTTTCACCGTTGTCCACGGCGACCTCTGCCTCAGCAACATGCTCTTCGATCCGCGCAACTGTTTCATCCGCGTGATCGATCCGCGCGGCAGTTTCGGCTCCTTCGACATCTACGGCGACCCACGATACGACCTTGCCAAGCTCAGCCACAGCTTCGAGGGCGACTACGACTTCTTCGTCAACGATCTCTTCGACCTCTCCTGGGCCGGCGAGCGGCTTACTTTTCGCGCAAATCTGGCGCCGCGGCACAAACGTGTGCGCGAGCTGTTTCGTGGCTGGCTGCGTTCCCGCTGGGGCGCGCTTTATCCTCAGATCAAGCTCATAGAGGCGTTGCTGTTCCTGTCAATGGTGCCGCTGCACGCCGACCGTCCGCGCGCTCAGCAGGCTTTTCTCGGGCGCGGTCTGGAACTTTTTACCCAGGTTGCCGCCTTCCAGGGAACCAGGGGGGCCGGTGCCGACGACTTTCCACCGCCCTTAGGCCACACCAATAACCAGTCCACTGTCCGGCGGTTGCCCCAGGCGCCGCTCGAAACGCCGCCGCCTGTCGCGCCGCCCGAGGCGGCCGGCCTGATTTTCAGTCGCGCCTGAATTCGAGGTCAGCCGAGAAGCCGATGTCCGATCATCCGATGAACATTGTCATCACCATGGGCGGCGAAGGGCAGCGCTTTCGCGATGCGGGCTACCGCGAGCCCAAGTTCATGGTCGCGACGCGGGGCCGCAGTCTCTTTGCCTGGTCGATGCTAAGCCTTGCCGGTTTCACGGCCGCCGGTGCCCGCTTCCTTTTCGTCGCCCAGCGCGCGCACGGCTGCGGTAACTTCATCGCCCGCGAATGCACAGGCCTCGGCATCGGCGATTGGGAGCTGCTGGAGATCGATGGCGTGACCGATGGCCAGGCCCGGACGGTGCTGCACGCGGCGCCGGCGATCGGCGATGTTTCCCGGCCATTCCTGGTTTTCAACATCGATACCTATGTCGAACCCGTGGCCTTGCCGGCCGATGCGCCTCGTGGCGACGGCTGGATTCCCTGCTTCGCCGGGGCCGGCGAGGCCTGGAGCTTCGCTCGCGTCGGCCATGACGGTCGTGTCGCGGAACTGCGTGAAAAGCAGCGTATCTCGCCGCACGCCACTGTCGGGCTTTACTGGTTCTCCAGTTTCTCGCTCTATCGCGATGCCTTCCGGCGTTACTACGCCGATGGTCGGAACAGCGCGAACGGCGAGCTATACGTGGCGCCACTTTATAATCAGCTGATCGCCGACGGTCGCGACGTCTTCATCAGCGACATTCCGGTCGAGTTGGTGCATCCCTTGGGAACGCCAGACGACGTAGAGCATTTCGCCGTCGCGGCCTGATCCATCCGTCTGTTCCGGGCGCCGTTTCGACATCTTCCTTTTTTTGCTTCCAACGCCAGTCCTTTCGGACCCGTGCGACCATGCCGCTCTTGCCGGGGTAGGCAGCGGCCGCGCGATGCATTAAGACCAGGAATGCCAACAGGGTGGCGTTGGCGGCGAGGGCCGAGAATCCGCGCCGCCGCGGCGGCGGGCCATGGGCAGCGGTCACCATCGATCGGACCCGGAGAGGAAGCGTGATGTCAGAGGCGGCGGCGATGCGGGCGAACCTGCGCGCGGAACAAGAACCGGAAAACCTGGCCTGTCTGCGGGCCCTGGAAAAAAAGCTGCTGTGGCTCTCCGCCTGGATGATCCACAACGCCAACCATCTGCGGCCAAGCCGGGACGGTCTGAAAGTCGGTGGCCATCAGGCTTCTTGCGCCTCGCTGGTGACCTTGATGTCGGCGCTCTATCTGGATGTTCTGCGGCCGCAGGACCGCGTCGCGGTGAAACCGCACGCCAGCCCGGTGTTTCATGCCCTGCAGTATCTCGCCGGCAACCAGAGCCGCGAGAAGCTCGAGGCCTTCCGCGCCTTCGGCGGCGCGCAGTCCTATCCCTCGCGCACCAAGGACAGCGACGACGTCGACATCTCTACCGGCTCGGTCGGTCTGGGAGTGGCGATGACCAGCTTCGTTGCGCTGGTGCAGGACTACGTGCGGATGAAAAGCTGGGCGCCGCGGGAGGGCGAAAGCCCGGGTGGGGCGCAAGGCAGGGCCGAACGCCCCCTGGGCCGAATGGTGGCCCTGGTCGGCGACGCCGAACTCGACGAAGGCAACATCTACGAAGCCATGCTCGAGGGCTGGAAGCACGATGTGCGCAATGTCTGGTGGGTCATCGACTACAATCGCCAAAGCCTCGATTCGGTGGTGACCGACCGGCTTTTCGCCCGCATCGATCAGCTTTTCGAGAACATGGGCTGGCGCGTGGTGACGCTGAAGTACGGCAAGCTGCTGCAAGCAGCCTTCGCCGAACCCGGCGGCGCGGCGCTCAAGGACTGGATCGACGACTGCCCCAACTCGCTTTATTCGGCCATGGTTTTCAAGGGCGGTGCCGCCTGGCGGGCGCAGCTTCTGGCTGATCTCGGTGACGAAGCCGGCCTGGCGGCGCTGCTGGCGGCGCGTGACGACGATGCCCTGGCGGCGTTGATGACTAATCTCGCCGGCCATGATCTGGAGACGGTTCTGGAGGCCTTTCGCGGCATCGACGACGATCTGCCGACCTGCTTCATCGCCTATACCATCAAGGGCTTCGGACTCCCCTTCGCCGGCCACAAGGACAACCACGCCGGGATCATGAACCGCGAACAAATGGATCTCTTCCAGGCCGCCAACGGCATCGCCGCCGGCGAGGAGTGGGACCCTTTTGCCGGTCTCGACCCGGCGCCGGCGCGCTTGCAGGCCTTTCTCGACGAAGTGCCTTTTTTCCAGGGCGGGCCGCGCCGCTTCGTGGCGTCCAAGGTCGCCGTCGACGAACTGACCGTGCCATCGGGCGCCGAGCTTTCGACACAGGATGCCTTTGGCCGCATCCTCTCCGACCTGGCCAAGGAAAGCTCGGGGCTCGCCGAGCGCCTGGTCACCACCTCGCCGGACGTCACCGTTTCAACCAACCTCGGTGGTTGGGTCAATCGCCGCGGCATATTCGACCGCCACCCGCGCGAGGATACCTTCAAGGCGCAAAAGGTGGTTTCGGCGCAGCGCTGGGGCATGTCGCCCGAGGGCCAGCACATCGAGCTCGGCATAGCCGAAAACAACCTCTTCATATTGCTCGGCGCCCTGGGACTGTCGCATTCGCTCTTCGACTGCCGGCTATTGCCGGTCGGCACGCTTTACGATCCCTTCATCCAGCGCGGCCTCGATGCCCTCAACTACGCCTGCTACCAGGGCGCCCGTTTCATGGTCGTGGCGACACCCTCGGGCATTACCCTGGCGCCGGAAGGCGGCGCGCACCAGTCGATCTCGACGCCGCTCATCGGCATGGCGCAGGACGGCCTGGCCAGCTTCGAGCCGGCCTTCGCCGACGAACTGGCAGCCATCATGAGCTGGTCTTTCGACTACATGCAGCGTGACGGCAGCGGCCAGTCGCAAACCTCGTGGCTGCGAGACGTCGAGGGTGGTGCTGTCTATTTGCGCCTTTCAACGCGTCCGGTGCGGCAGATCGAACGCCGCATGGACGCAAGCCTGCGCGAGGCCGTCATCGACGGCGGTTATTGGCTGAAGGCACCGGCGCCGGGTGCCGAATTGGCCATTGTTTACAGTGGAGCGGTGGTGGCCGAGGCGTTGGCCGCCTTCGAGACGATCCGCGCCGATGTGCCAGGTGCCGGACTGCTTGCGGTGACTTCGGCCGATCGCCTTAACGCCGGCTGGCACGCCGCCGAACGGATCCGCCAGTCCGGCCGCGCCGACGCCCGCGCCCCTGTCGAGCGCCTGCTCGACGATCTGGCGCCCGATGCCGGCCTGGTCAGCGTGCTCGACGGTCACCCCGGCGGTCTTTCCTGGCTCGGCGCGGTGCGCGGTCACCGGGTTCAGGCGCTCGGCGTCGAGCACTTCGGCCAGTCCGGCGACCTGCCCGACCTCTATCGCCACTATCGCATCGACAGTGCGGCGATCGTCGAGGCCTGCGCGGCGGCCTGCTTGGGGCGGCT
>JAJFGM010000400.1 GCA_021776145.1 Kiloniellaceae bacterium
GGCGCAGTTTGGCGAGGGAGCGGGAGAAGGTCTCCGGCTGCATTCCAAGTCGACCAGCGATGAGGGCCTTGTCGAGGGGAAGCTGAACGACGACAGGTCCGTCGTCGGCCGATGCCAGCTTACAAAGAAATCCGGCGACCCTTTCGGTCGACGATTTGACCGACAGTTGCTCGATCTGACGAACCAGCGAGCGCATATGTCGTGACATGGCCGCCAGGGCTTTTTTGGCGTAGGCACAATCGCTTTCGATCTGTCTGATGAAAGACGAGGCCGGAATCACAAGGAGTCGGCTCTGTTCGACCGTCGAGGCGCAAACCGGAAAGTCGCCTTGATCGAAAATGGCGGCCTCGCCGAAAGACTCGCCCCTGGTAAAAACCGAGATGACGCTCTCCTGGCCATCGGTCGTCTCGCGGTAGAGCTTAACCCAACCGTCGAGCACGACATAAAATCGCGTGGCCGGATCGTCCTGCAGGAACAGCAGATTATTGCGCGGAAATGTCTGGACCCAGGCATCCTTCAACAACGCGCGCAGGGCAGCGGGCTCGAGCCCGCGAAAAAGGACCACCGGCGCAAGGGCCCGATAATCCTCCTCAAGAAGTCCGGTTCTACGCTCGAACCTGAGATCGCAGGAATCCATCTTGCCACCCACTCCCGCAAAACGATCGAAATCTGGCGGCAAGGCCGCGTTTCGGCGGCCTTGTCGCTTGCGTGTTACGGGTAGGCGATTTCGGGCAGGGTCACACTGATCTGCGTCAGTTTTTGCGTCAGGCCCAAAGGGGGGCCTTGTGTGCCGACCATGGCCGCAGGTCTTCAACGGCGGCGCCGATTCGCAGCACCGTCGGGTCGTCGAAGCGACGGCCGACAATCTGCAGCGCGGTCGGCAGTCCGGCGGCGGTCCAGCCCGACGGGACCGAAAGTGCGGGGCAGGCAGAAACATTGTTGAAAGGACTGGTCATGTCGAGACCGCACAGGTGGCCTTCGGCATCGAGCGCCGCATAATCGGCCTCCGAGGCATCGATGGGCGGCGCCGGCAGCGCCATGGTCGGACAGAGCAGGGCGTCATGGCGTTCGAAGAGCGTCGACAGGGAGCGCCACTGACGCGAACGCACCTCTTCCAGGCGCTTAAAGGTTACCGCGTCGATGCGCAGGCCGCGTTCGACCAAGGCCACCAGTTCGGGATCCATATCGTGCTGTCGGGCGGGAAAATACTCGGCCACGGTTGCGGCCAGAAAGACCGCCCAGGTGTCGTACCAGGCATCGACGATTTCGGCGCGCCAATCCAATTCGACAGGTTCGATCCTTGCTCCCGCGGCCTCGAGCGCCGCGGCCGTCGACCGCAGGTTGGCGGCCACCTCGGGGTCGACCCGATAGAAACCGAGATCGGGACTGAGCGCCAGGCGCAGACCGGCGACGCCTCGGTGCAGGTCGTGCGGCAGATCGCGTGGCAGGGCGCGCGGGGAGATCTGACTTTGGATGTCTGCGTCGTCGGGCCCTTCGGTCACGCTGAGAAAAAGCGCGGCGTCGTCGACCGTTCGCGCCAAGGGGCCGAAATGCGAGATGGAATCGAAACAGGTCGGCAGGATATCCATGGGAATGCGGCCAAGGCTGGGCTTCAGTCCGACGATGCCGCAGAGCGCCGCGGGAATGCGCACCGACCCACCCATATCGGTGCCTTCGGCCAGGGCGACGCAGCCGCTTGCCACGGCGGCGGCGGAGCCGCCCGAGGAGCCGCCCGATGTGCGACCGGGATCCCAGGGGTTGCGGGTTTGGCCCCACAGGGGGCTGCGCGTGAAACTGGAAAAGGCGAATTCCGGAGTCGTCGTTTTGCCGATCAGAATGGCGCCGGCGGCGTGCAGGCGGCGCACGATGACTGGATCTTCGTCCGGCACCCAGTGTTCGAGCAGGCGCGAACCGCGAGTCGTTGTCTTGCCCTTGGTCGGCGTGAAATCCTTGAGCGCGATCGGCACGCCGTGTAACGGACCCAAAGGGGCGCCCCGCAAAACGGCGTCTTCCGCCGCCCGCGCCGCGGCGCGGGCCTCTTCGTCGTAAAGGAAACAAAAGGGGTTGAGGGCGGGTTGCACCCGCTCGATGCGGTCCAGCGCCGCCGCTACCGCCTCGACCGGGGAAAGGCTCCTGCCGCGGATCAAGTCGGCCATGGCCGTCGCGCTCAGGGCGCAGATATCGCCTTGCGGATCAGCCGCCATGATTCAAGGACCCGGATACTGTTATAGGTCGGGAAAAGCCGCTGGTGAAGCAGGCGGGGGGCCGGCGCGCGGCGCTCCGGCCCCCATGCGGGCAAGCCCGCTGTTCTACTTCAACAGGTTCGTCCAAATCCTGTCATAGGTGCGGACCACCTTTTCGTCGCAGGGCGGCACGAACTCCGGCGCCGGCGCGGCGGTCGGCGGGTTGAGTTCGAGGGCGCTGACCAGCTCCGCTTCGAGGTGTGGTTCCGTGCCCATGACGCCTGCGGTGTAGCGCGCGAAGTTGGTGAGCGCCGCGGCGTTGATCGGATCCAGCATGAAGTTCTGGAACTTCTTGGCGTTTTCGACATTCGGCGCGCCCTTGAGCACGACGATATTGTCCATCCAGGCGGTCATGCCTTCTTTTGGATAGGCATACTTGAGGGTTTCCCGCTCGGCGCGGGCGCGCATGCCAAAGCCATTCCAGATCATGCCGGCGGCGGCATCGCCGGAGACCAGGACCTCCTTGGCACCGTCGGAATTAAAGCTCAGCCAGTGGGCCTTGGCGCCGACCAGCAGGTCGTTCAACTCCTTGAGGTGCTGCGGGTTGTTGTTGCAGCGCGGATGGCCGAGATAGCGCAGTCCGGCATTGAGAACGTCGTTGACGTCCTTGAGCATATTGATCTTGCCCTTAAGCTCGCCGGGTGGATCGAAAAGGATCTTCAGGGTGTTAATGTCGCCGCCGTAAACCCCGGTATCGACCATGAAACCGGTGGTGCCCCACTGATAGGGCACCGAATAGTGCCGGCCGGAGTCGAAATAGACATCGACCCATTTGGGATCGATATTCTTGTAGTTTTCGTAGGTGTTGGGTTCGACTTTTTCGAGCAGTCCTTCCTGAATGAGGATCGAGACCATGTAGTCGCCGGGCACCGCCACGTCGAAACCCTTGACCCCGGCCTTCAGTTTGGCGAGCAGGGTTTCGTTGGAATCGTACGTATCGACCGTGACCTCGACGTCGTGCTCCTTGGCGAACTTGTCGAGCAGCTCTTGCGGCATGTAGTCGAACCAATTGTAGATCTGCAGCTTGCCTTCGGCGCCGGCCGTCCCGCTGGTCAGGATCATGCCGACCCCGATGGCGAACGCCGATGCCCAGCCGCGAATGTTGCTATTCATTTTTAGCCTCCCATCGTTCACAAACGCTCGAGCCCTTAGCCTGTTGTTATTTCGTGCCCGTCCGGCCGAGCAGGTAAGAGGCGGACACGACAATTACGGAAACGCCAAGCAGCAGTGTCGAAATGGCGTTGATTTCCGGCGTAAAACCAACCCGCACCATGCCGTAGATGGCCAATGGCAGGGTTGTGGCTCCGGGCCCGGCGACCATGTTGGTGATAATGAAGTCGTCGAGCGAGATGATGAAGGCCAGCATATAGCCGGCCAGGATGCCGGGCAGCATCATCGGCAAAAGCACGTAGCGAAAGGCCGCCCAGCGATCGGCATAGAGATCCTGCGCGGCCTCTTCGTAGTAGCTTTCGATACCTTCGAGGCGGGCGCTGATCGGCAGATAGGCACAGGGAATGCAAAACACGGTGTGGGCAATGAAGATCGTCGTCAGTCCCAAATTGATGCCGATGGCCAGGAAGAACACCAGGCTCGCCACCGCCGTGACGATCTCGGGCACCATGAGTGGCAAATTGATCAGGGCGAATGCGGTGTCGCGGCCGCGAAAGCGCCGACCGCGCACCATGGCGAGCGCCGCGGCGACCGCCATCGAAGTTGCGACCGTCGCCGCACAGACGGCGATCAGCAAGGAATTGAAGGTGGCGGCCTGAATGTCGGGATTGCCGAAGGCTTTGACGTACCAGGAAAAACTGAAGCCGCCCCACGTGGTGATCGAACGTATGGCGTTAAAGGAGTAGATCGTGATCACCAGCATCGGCGCGTAGAGCAGGAGCAGGCAGAACCAGGTGATGGCGCGGAATCCCGGATAGCGGCGGATATCCATCTTGGCACTGGTTTTTCCCGCAGCCATGCCTAACCGCTTTCCGCCGCGGAACGCCGTTGGCGTCGTACAAAGAGCATCAGGACGATGAGCACGATCGTCATCAAAATTACCGCGGCCGCAGAACCGAAGGGCCAGTTGCGCGAGCCCTGGAACTGCAGGGCGATCATGTTGCCGATCATCAGATTTTTGCCGCCGCCGAGGAGATCGGGCGCGATGAAAGAGCCGAGGCTGGGAATGAAGACCAGCAGCGAGCCGGCGACGATGCCCGGCTTGGTGATGGGAATGATGATCTTGCGCAGGGTCGTCCAACGATCGGCGTAGAGGTCATGCGCCGCCTCGACGATGCGAAAATCGAAGCGTTCGATTGAGGCATAAATTGGCAGCACCATGAAGGGCAGATAACTGTAGACTAGGCCAAGGGCGACGGCGAAGTTGGTGTAGGCGATCTGAAGGGGCGTATCGATGAGGCCGATTTCAATCAGCACCGCGTTCAACGGACCCTCGTTGCGGATGATGAAGAGCATCGAGACGGTGCGGATCAGGAGGTTGACCCAGTAGGGTACGGTTATCAGAAAAACCCACAGATTGCGCTGGCTTTCCGGACGCGTGGCGATGAAGTAGGCGGTCGGAAAACCGATGATGAGACCGATGAAGGTGGCCACCACGGCCTGCAGGAAAGACCGCCCGTAGATCGTCAAATAGGCCGAGGAAAATTGCAGCTCTTCAGTGAAAAGATCACGCTCGAAGAGGAATTGGATATAGGCGTCGGGCGTGAAGGTCCAGACGACGCCGCCGTAGGTTCCCGGTGTAAGCAGGGAATAGATCAGAATAAACCCGAGCGGCGCGACCAGGAACAGGGCGATCGCGATCAGGGCCGGCGACAAGAGGAGGCCGCGGTTCTTGGACAGCTTCGCCGCCGCGTCTCCGCCGGAGCCGCTGTCGATGCCGATTGCGCCCGCCAACCCTTGTACTCCTAGTCGGTCAGCAGGCGCACGGCGCCGACGTCGAGTTTCAGGGCGGCTTCGTCGCCGGGGCCGAAGGAAAGGCTGGAGCGATGAGCGTTCTGGACGCGCACGCTGATCTTGAGATCGTTGCCAATCGAGACCAGATACTGAGTGTCGGTGCCGAGATAGACGAGCCGTTCAACCCTGCAGGCGATCTGCGCATCGCCTTGCCCAACTGGGACCAGCGACAGTTTTTCCGGCCGAATGGAAACGTGCGCCGCCTGTCCGGCGCTCGGTTCGCCCACCCTGTCGCAGGTCAGCACCATGCCCTGCTCGGCGCGGCAGGTAACCTTGCCATCGGGCGACTGATCCTCGACCGTGACATCGATCAGATTTGTGTCACCGATGAAGTCGGCGACGAAGCGATTGAGCGGCGTCTCGTAAATCTCGGTGGCGCTGCCGATCTGCTGCACCAGGCCGGCCGACATGACGGCAATGCGGTCCGACATGGTCAGCGCTTCTTCCTGGTCGTGGGTGACGAAGATAAAGGTAATGCCGGTATCTTCCTGCAACTGCTTGAGTTCAAGGCGCATGGCTTGGCGCAGTTTGAGGTCGAGGGCCGAGAGCGGTTCGTCGAGCAGCAGCACCTTTGGGTGCGGTGCCAGGGCTCGCGCCAGCGCCACACGCTGTTGCTGGCCGCCCGACAACTGTGTCGGTCGCCGGTCGGCGAGCGCCGAAAGCTGCACCAGGTCGAGCATTTCGCCGACGCGGCGTTTCACGTCCGGGGCCGCTTGGCCGAGGCGCTGCAAGCCGAAGGCGATGTTGTCGGCGACGCTCATATGGGGAAACAGCGCGTAGTGCTGAAAGACCGTGTTAACCGGCCGTTTGTTGGGCGGCAGCGTGGCGATTTCTTCGCCATAGAGGCGAATTTCCCCGCGGGTGAGTTCCTCGAATCCGGCGATCAGGCGCAGCATCGTCGTCTTGCCGCATCCCGAGGGGCCGAGCAGCGTGAAGAATTCGTTGTCGCCGATTTCGAGCGAGACGTCGTTCAGTGCCGTCACGGCGCGCTCGCCGGCACCATAGGTCTTGACCGCATTCCTGACCTCTACCGCGCTGACCGCACCCTGATCTGTTCCCCCGGTCCTCACGGATTCCATTCCCCCCGTGTGTCCACTCTGTCATTCCGACATGTCGCGGACACGGTTTCTCGTTTATTCTTACGTCCCGACAGGGCCGGTACAGTCGCATCGGCCTGCTTGTCATTGGCCCTGCGCCGGTCAACCTGTTGTTTGCTTTGGGACGCCCTAAGTGGTGATGTTAGGCCTTGCAAGCGCCGATACGACATAACCCCAGGGAGGTAGCGAATGTCTAAGGCTGCCGCCCAGGGTCGTTTGGCATCGAGCCGACAGCCGGATTTCGACGACTGGAACGACGCGCTGGCGG
>JAJFGM010000005.1 GCA_021776145.1 Kiloniellaceae bacterium
GCCCAGCTCTTGAGCCTGGCGGCGGCGCGTGGCGCGCCACTGATGGCCCCAAAGCTGCGTTACATTTCGGTCGGTGGCGCCGCCCTCGACATGACCCTGAAGCGCAGCGTCGAGGCCATGTTCGATCTGCCGCTGCTGAACGGCTACGGCCTGACCGAGACCTCACCGACGGTCTGCACCACAGGCAACGGCGAGTGGCGCGACGACGACGCCGTCGGCACGCTATTGCCCGACGTTGAGATCCAGATCGTCGATAAGGACGAGCAGCCGCTGGCAAGCGGCGAGATCGGCGAACTTTGGGTGCGCGGTCCGCTGGTCATGAAGGGCTACTACCGCGACCCCGAGGGCAGTGCCCGGGTGCTGACCCCCGAGGGCTGGTTCAGAACCGGCGACCTGGCGCGCCGCGCCGCCGACGGCCCGCTCTATATCGTCGGCCGCCTGAAAGAGGTCATCAACCACTCCGGTTTCACCGTCTATCCGACGGAAATCGAGTCGGTGCTCGCCGCCCACCCCGACATCGCCGTCGCCGCCGTCGTCGGCCGCAAGAGCCGCGACGCGGAAAAAGGCGACAACGAAGAAATTCTCGCCTTCCTCATGCCGCGCCCCGGCCAGACACCCGACCCCGCCGACCTGCAAGTCTGGGCCCGCGAGCGCCTCGCCCCCTACAAACGCCCGAGCCGCTACATCCTGCGCCAGACCCTGCCGATGACGGCGGCGGGAAAGGTGCTGCGGCACAAGCTGGGGGTGGACGGCGATTGATAGGCTGAGGCGATAAGGGCCTTGCTCGTCACCCGGCCAATTCTACCCCAGCGTGACGATCGCGGCGTCTTGTCCGAGCAGCGCTTCGTCAGCCATCATGCCTTCTGGGCTTTGCTGCGCCATGGGCCCGATGGAAGCGGCTAGAGAGGGATAATTTGGTGAGTACGATCACGCGGGTGGAAATCCATGAGTTCGAGTTCGAGGCGAAAAATCTCGGCAACTTTAGCGGCGCCAAATCGATCGGCGCCTTGAGCTATGTGAAAGGCGCGGTGACGCGCATTCCGAAATACGCTGTCAGGATCGAAACCGCCGACGGGTGCCGGGGCGAATACGTCACCCATTGGGTGGCGTCGGCCTCGGCCCTGGGGCAGAGCCAAATGCTGGCGGCGCGCCTGATCGGCCGCGACGCGCGCCAGCGCGAGGGTATCTGGGACGACCTCAAGCGCGAGGCGCGGCAGTTCGATCACATGGGGCACGGGCCCCTCGACATCGCGCTCTGGGATTGGGCCGGCAAGAACCTCGGGTGCTCGATCGGCGATCTGCTGGGCGCCTACCGCAAACGCCTGCCGGCCTACGCCAGCACCTATCACGGCGACCGCAGCGGCGGCCTCGATTGCAAGGAGGCCTTCGCGGCTTTCGCCGAGCAGTGTTACGAGCTCGGCTATCGCGCCTTCAAGCTGCACGGCTGGAACGATGGCAATGCCCGCGAAGAGGCCGAGAACGTTCTGCACGTCGCCGCCGCGGTCGGCGACCGCATGACCCTGATGCTCGATCCGGCCTGCGAACTTCGCACCTTCGCCGACGCCCTCTATGTTGGCCGGGCCTGCGACGAGGCTCGCTATTTCTGGTACGAGGACCCCTATCGCGATTCCGGCGTGTCGGCCTTCGCCCACCGCAAGCTGCGGGAGAAGCTATCGACCCCGCTGTTGATGACCGAACACGTGCGCGGGATCGAGCCGAAAGCCGATTTTGCGATCGCCGGCGGTACGGATTTCCTCCGCTCCGACCCGGAGTATGACTTGGGCATCACCGGTGCCATGAAAATCGCTCACCTGGGCGAGGCCCTGGGCCTCGATGTCGAGGTGCATGCCTGCGGCCCGGCCCACCGCCAGGTGATGGCGGCAATGCGCAACTCGAATTTCTACGAGCTGGCGCTGGTCGGGCCGGACTGCGCAAACGCCGTACCGCCTGTCTATACCTGCGGCTACAGCGACCAGCTCGACTGCGTCGGCGCCGACGGCATGGTGCCGGTGCCCGATGGTCCGGGCCTGGGCGTCACCTATGACTGGGATTTCATCGAGGCCAACCGGATCGGCCTCACGGTTTATGAATAAAACACCGGTTTTTGAATGGCCCTCGGGCGGCTTGTCGCCCCCCGGAAACAGAGCCGACTTCGGAAGGTCCCAACCTGCCGCCAGAATCGTGCCGCGCGCGATATCGCTTTACGGCTCCTCCAGCGAAATCGGCGCTTCGACATCCAATCCCGCCATCTCATATCCGCGGCGAAAATCGGTGATGTGTTTGCGCATCCATTCGCGGGCTTCGCCGGCGTCGCCGTCGAGCACGGCCATGAGGATGAAACCATGCGCCTGCAACAGGCGGCGGCCCGACTGCTTGGGGAACATGCTGGCGCGGAAGGCGGGATAGAAGAGCCGGGCCAGCGGCTCGCGCGCCATGATAAGGGCGCGGTTGCCGGCGGCTTCGGCGAGAAGGGCGTGGAACTCGACGTCGAGGGCGACCAGGTCGTCCTTGTCTTCCAGGGCCTGGGCCGTCGCCGAGAGGTTGGCGCGCAGGCGCTCGGCCTGGGCAGGGGCAATTCTGAGGGCGGTGACGCTGTCGGCGGCGAGACCGGCGGCCAGGGTCTCCAATTCCATGGAGGTCTGCCAGAGTTCGAGGAAGCTGACCTGCTGCAACGTCAGGGCGGCCGAGAGGTCGTCGCTGTAGGCGTCGTGCGAGGGATGGGTAACAACCAGGCGTTTGCCCTTGCGGCTGAGGAAGCCGGCCTGCTCGAGGGCGCGCAGGCCCTCGCGCAGCGTCGAACGGGTGACGCCGAACTGCCGCGCCAGATCGCCCTCGATGGGCAGCAGGTCGCCGGCCAGGATCTGCCGCGCGACGATGGCGTGGCGCAGGGACTCGGCGACGACGCGGTAGGCCGGTGGGCGTTTCAGGCGGTCGAACAGGGGTTCACTCATTGAAAGGGTCCTGAAGTTGGGCGCGCCTTGCCGGGTCAGAAGTCATGGAAGACAGTGTAATTGGCGAGCGGTTCGCGTTCGGTGACCAGGCTGTTCTCCGGCGCTTCGAGGTCGGCGTGGCCGAGCGACATGCCGCAGACCACGACCTCGTCATCGGGGATGTCGAGGTGGCGGCGGAGGACCCGGTGGTACTTGGCGAAGGCGGCCTGCGGACAGGAATGCAGGCCGGCGCCGCGCGCCGCCACCATGATGTTCTGCAGGAACATGCCGTAGTCGAGCCAGCTGCCCTTTTCCAGCACCCGGTCGATGGTGAAGATGAGGCCGACCGGAGCGTCGAAAAAGACGAAGTTGCGGGCGTGCTGCTTTTGCATGCCCGCCTTGTCGCCCTTGACGATGCCGAGCAGACCATAGAGGTCCCAACCGACCTTGCGGCGCCGCGCCAGATAGGGCTCGGGGAAGTGCGGCGGATAGTAGCGGTACTCCTGTTCGTGCGCCTGCGGTTCGCCGAGATAGGCGGCGACGATGTCGCGCCCGACGGCCGCCTTGGTCGCGCCGGCGACGACATGCACCTTCCAAGGCTGCATGTTGGTGCCGCTGGGCGCGCGACTGGCGATTTCGAGGATCTGCTCGACCGTCGAACGTGGCACCGGCTTGTCGAGGAAACGGCGCAACGAACGGCGCGAGGTGATCGCCGCCGCGACGGCCGCGGTGACGCGCGGCGCGCCGGCTTCGGGGTTTCGGCTCACGTTGGGGCTCCAGGATAGCGTTCGATCTTATCGGTATTGGTATCGGCGTTCCCGGCCGGGGCAGAGAACTCGCGGTCACGCAGCTTGCGGCGCTGGATCTTGCCGGTAACGGTCTTGGGCAGGCTCTCGACGTAGGAGATGGCGCGCGGGTACTTGTAGGGCGCGGTTTCGGCCTTGGCGAAGTCCTGCAGGTCCCGGGTCAAGGCCGCGTCGCCGCTGTAGCCCTGGTTGAGGATGACGAAAGCCTTGACGATCTCGCCGCGTTCCCGGTCCGGGCTGGCGACCGCCGCGCACTCCAGCACCGCCGGGTGCGCCATCAGGGCGTTCTCGACCTCCATCGGGCCGATGCGGTAGCCGGCCGAATTGATCACATCGTCGGCCCGGCCGTCGTAGAAGAAGTAGCCCTCGGCATCGACGAATGCCGTGTCGCCGGTGACGAACCACTCGCGCCCCTCGGCGCGGATACGGGTCGCGGCGGTCAGCTCCGGCGCCTGCCAGTAGCCAAGCATCATCTGCGGGTTGGGCCAGGCGACGACCAGGCGACCGGGTTCGCCAGGCGCGGCGAAACGGTCGTCTTCGCCGAGCACCGCCAATTCGCTGCCCGGCAAGGGCTTGCCCATGGAGCCCGGTTTGACCGCCAAGGCGGGATAGTTGAGCAGGGTCATCAAGGTCTCGGTCTGGCCGTAGCCGTCAAGCAGCAGGCCGCCGGTCAAGGCCTGCCAGCGCCTGACCACTTCGGGATTGACGGTCTCGCCAGCCGAAACCGTGAGGCGCAGAGCCGAAAGATCATATCCCGAGATCTCGGCGCGGATGAGTTGGCGCAGCTCCGTCGCGGCGGCGCAGAAAACATTGACCCCGTAGCGTGCCAGCAGTTCGAGCCGGCGCGCCACATCGAAGCGACCGTCGTGGAAGAGCACCGTCGCGCCGCAGCTCCAGGGGCCGAAGAGGATCGAGGTGCCGGCCTTGCTCCAGCCGGTGTCGGCCGTACACCACACAACGTCGCCCGCATCCAGGTTCAGCCAGTACCAGGCCGCGACGCGCCAGGTAAAGATCGCCCGCGCGGCGTGCAGGACGCCCTTGGGTTCGCCGGTCGAGCCGGAGGTGTAATAGAGGATGGCGGGATCTTCGATGGCGATCCTTGGCGCCGCGAAGTCCGAGGTTTGGCTCGCACAGTCGGCGGCGAAGTCGAGCCAGCCTGGCCCGCCACCGACGCTGAGACGCAGCTTCAGCCCGGCTCCTGGCGCGATCTTGTCGATGTGATCCCTGGTCGTGATCACCGCCGCGACACCGGCGTGCGTCAGGCGATAGGCGATGTCGCCGGCGGTCAGCATGGTGATGCAGGGGATCGGCACGGCGCCGAGCCTGAGGCAGCCGACCATGGCGATCTGCCATTCGGCGATGCGCGGCAACATGATCAGAACGCGGTCGCCCTTTTCCACACCCCGGGCCGCCAAGAGGCTGGCCAGCCGTTTGCTGGCCGTGGCGATCTCTGCATAGGTGAAGCACCGTTCGGCACCGGCGTCGTTGCTGCAGATCAGCGCCAGGCGGTCGGCATCCTCGGCCCAGCGGTCGACGACGTCGACGGCGAAGTTGAAGGTCTCCGGCAACCGCCAAACGAAATCGCGGCGGGCGCTGTCATAAGTCGGCATCGCCACCCGTTGCATGCTCAGGCCTCTTTCGGCGCTTTCAGGATGCGCCGGGCGATGGCCCAGCGATGCACCTCTGACGGTCCGTCGTAGATGCGAAAGGCGCGGATTTCGCGGAAGATCTGCGCCACCACCGTGTCGTTGGTGACACCGAGGCCGCCGAGCACCTGGACGCAGCGGTCGGCGACGCGAAACAGCGCCTCGGACACCGCCGTCTTGACCAGACTCGATTCGTGGCGCGCCTTTTCGCCCCGGTCGAGCAATCCCGCCGCCCACCAGATCAACAGGCGGCTCTGCTGCAGGTCGATCTCGTTATCGGCGAGCTGGAAGCCGATGCCCTCGTGCTCGCCGATCGGCCGACCGAAGGCCTGGCGCCGGCGGGCGTAGTCGAGCGCAATGGACTGCGCCCGCACCGCGGCGCCGAGCCAGCGCATGCAGTGGGTCAGGCGGGCCGGCGCCAGGCGTACCTGCACGTAGCGGAAACCCTGGCCGACCTCGCCCAGCACCTGGTCGGCGGGGATGCGCAGATCCGCGAACTCAAGCTCGCCATGTCCGCCGGTGAAGGAGCTGTCCATGGAATCGATGTCGCGGCGGTAGTGGATGCCGGGGCTGGCCATATCGGCGAGCAGCATGGTCGGACCCTCATCGGGCACGTCGGCCATGATGATGGTGAAGCCGGCCCCCTTGGCGCCGGTGATCAGCCATTTGCGGCCGTCGACGACAAAGTCGCCGCCGTCGCGCCGCGCCGTCGTCAGGATACCGGTGGGATCGGCGCCGGCGCCCATGGGTTCGGTCATGGCGAAGCAGGAGCGCAGCTCGCCGCGCACCAGGGGCGCCTGCCAGCGCTGCTGTTGCGCCGGCGTGCCGACCCTGGCGAGCAGGTTCATGTTGCCCTCGTCGGGAGCGGCGCAGTGCAGGGCGATGGGTCCGAGAGGCGAGAAGCCGGCGGCCTCGAAGGCGATGGCGGTGTCGACGTGGTTGAGGCCCATGCCGCCCCACTGCCTGGGCGCGTGCGGCGCCAGCAGGCCGGCTTCGCGGGCCAGGGCGTTGAGTTCGATGCGCAACTCGTCGCTCGGACCGTGGCTGCCGTTGCGCGGGTCGCCTTCGAAGGGCAGCACCTTGGCGGCGACAAAGGCCGAGACACGCGCCTGCAGATCGCTCTGCGCCGGGCTGAGAGTGAAGTCAATCAAGGCAAGGCTCCGTCGTTGAGGTCAAAAGAGCCGCTCGGCGGCCACCTCCTGGCCGAAGAGCAGGATGTCTTCGGCCAGGCGGCCGAAGGATTCGAAACGCGGGTCGGCGGTGCCGCCCTCGCGGTAGCGCCGATTGAGCTGCATGAAGATGACCGCGAGGCGCAAGATGGCGAGCACGCGATAGGGTCGAAAGTCGCCGAGGTCGCGGCCGGTCAGCCGGCCGTACGCCCGGGCCACCGCTTCGCGTGTCGGAAAGCCCTGGCCGGCCGTCGGCATCTGCTGCAAGCGGTGCATGGCCGGCGGATCGCCCGCCTCGGTCCAGTAGCTCAGCAGCACGGCGAGATCGAACAGCGGATCGCCGCGCGTGCCCATGTCCCAGTCGACAACGGCGACGGGCCGCAAGTCGGAGGGGTCGAGGATCAGGTTGTCGAGCTTGAAGTCGTTGTGCAGCAGGCTTGGCGCGCCGGCCCGTGGCGCCTGGGCCGCCAGCCAGTGCAACAGCTCGCCCAGCGCCGGCGGCGGTTCGTCCCGCCAGGCCAGCGCGGCACGCTTGGCACAGCCCAGCCGCGTGCGCTCGAAAAAGCCCTCGGGCTTTCCCAGGTCGTCGAGCGCTACCGCCGCCGGATCAACGGCGTGCAGCGCGGCCAGGGTTTCGACCAGGGTTTGCCCGAGCCGCGCGCCGGGTAGGCTGCGGTCGTCGGAACTAAACAGACCGGTCGGCCATTTTCCACCAATGACCAAACCGGGACGGTATTGCATGATGAAAAAGCAGGCGCCCAGTCCGGCCTCCTCATCGCCGGCGTAGAGGCAGCGCGGCGCCAAGGGAAAGGCTTCCCAGAGGCGCGACAGAATACGACTTTCGCGCCGCATGTCGTTGGCGCCGGGCGGGATGGGGCCGAGCGGCGGCCGCCGCAACACGGCTGGTTCGCCATTGAAGGTCACGAGATAGTTGAGATTGCCGAAGCCGCCGGCGAACTGGCGCGGCGCCTCGGAGAGATCCAGGTCGTGGCCCTGCCGCGCCAGATAGGCCGTCAGGCGCGGCCAGTCCTGCGCCACGGTGGCGGCCGCCGTCTTGAAGGCGGGCTCCGCTTTGTCGCCATTTCCGGTCGAATTAGGCAGTTCGCTCGTCATAATTTCGTAATTAACCATATTATCTTATTGTCCGACAATAGGATAATATGGTCGAAATCCCAATTCAAGCCCGCCGCGACCGGTCCGGGGCCGGCGTGCGGAAAAACTCATGGAAGGCCGCCAGAACCTCGCCGGGGGTTTCTTCCGCCAGATAGTGGCCGGCGGCGACGGCGTGACCGGAGATCTCGGCGCGGCCGTAGCGGCGCCAGACCTCGAGCGGCCGATACCACTGTCCGATCTTGCCCTTGGCGCCCCAGAGCACGAGCAGGGGGCAGGCGAGCCCGTGGCCGGCGTCGCGACTGGCGCGGTCGTGGTCGAGGTCGATGGTCGCGGCGGCGCGGTAGTCTTCGCACATGCCGCGCAGCATCGCCGGGTCTTCGACGGCGGCCAGGTAGTCGGCCAAGGCTTGGGGATGAAAGAAATCTTCGCCCTTGGGCTCGCGCGAAGTGTGGGCGCGGAACCAGTCGCGCGGCGCCCGTGCAATGAGGGTCTCGGGGAAGGGGTGCGGCTGGGCCAGCCAGAACCAGTGGTAATAACCCATGGCAAAGGCCATGTCGGTGCGCTCGAAGTGCTCGATCGTCGGCACGATGTCGAGGACGGCAAGGCGCTCGACGCGATCGGGGAAATCGAGGGCAAGGCGATGCGCGACGCGGGCGCCGCGATCGTGACCGGCAAGCGAGAAGCGGCCGTGCCCGAGCCGCGTCATCAGCTGGGCCATGTCTGCGGCCATGGCACGCTTGGCAAAGGGCGCATGATCGGCCGTCGCACCAGGTTTGAAGGAGCCGCCGTAGCCGCGCAGGTCGGGGCAGATGACCTCGAAATCGGCCGCCAGGGCGGGCGCCACGGTATGCCACATGGCATGGGTCTGCGGGTTGCCGTGCAGCAACAGCAGCGGCGGTCCCTTGCCGCCGCGGCGCAGCCGCAGGGGCCCGCCCTCGAC
>JAJFGM010000041.1 GCA_021776145.1 Kiloniellaceae bacterium
GCCGCCAAGATCCCGGAACTCGACGGTTACCAGCGTCTCGCCGAGTGCTTCGCCGCCGGCACCGCAGCTTCCGCCCGGTGGCATCCAGGTGAAGACCAGGCGCTCCGGCGGCGAGATCTCGCGATAACTGCCGCCGTGCTGAAAGGCCTCTCCACCGCCCGGCTGGGTGGTGAAGCTGTAACCGCCACCGACCCTGAGATCGATCTTCACTGACAGCGCCTGATAGCCCGGCGGACCCCACCACTTCATCAACATCGCCGGATCGGTCCAGGCGCGGAACAAGGCCTCGCGCGTTGCCTTGAAGCTGCGCCTGACGACGACCGTCGGTGTGCCTGCATCAGCCACTCCAGTCTCTGACTGGTCCACTTGCGAGAGTGTCATATTCTGTTGTCCCTCTGTTTTCGGATCTACTGTTCCAGGTTTTCGATGAAGGCACCCAAAGCATCGAACTGCGCTTCCCAGAAGCGCTGGTACTGCCCGATCCAGTCCGCGGCGCCTTGCAACGGCTGCGGATCGAGTCGGCAGCGAATGACACGGCCGTCCTTCTCACGTGCCACCAGGCCCGCTTCTTCCAGCACCTTCAGATGCTTGGAGACCGCCGGCAGCGACATCGAATAGGGCGCCGCCAAATCGGTGACGCGCGATTCCCCTTGCGCCAACTGTGCCAGGATCGCCCGCCGCGTCGGATCGCCCAAGGCGCTGAACACGGCGTCGAGCGAAGATGATTGATATTTAACCATTCGGTTTAATATTTCATGACAGGCAAGAACTGTCAAGCACGCATGGCGTGCGTGCCCCTAGGGGGCTTGATCAGGCAGGGTTCGCACCGGAGTCCGCGGCTCAGCGCGCCGCCGGAAACTCCGGGCTGTAGTCGACGCGGTGCAGGATCAGATTTTGAATGTCGCCCACCAGGTCGCCGTGCTCGGCCGCCGTTTGGCGTTTGATTTCCTGCCACTCTTCATCGGCGCGAAAGGCTTCCCAGGCCGCCACGCGCGTCGCCTCGTCCGGCCAGTTCAGGATGTAGACGAACTCCGGGCCCTTTTCGCCGTCGCAGTCCCACATGGTCACAATGTGGAAACCGTGCTGCTTGAAGAGGCGGACCGCCTGGTCGCGAAAGCGCGCGTGGAACGCCGCCTTGTTGTGCTCGAAGATCTCGTAAATACGCAGTTCCTGGATCATGTCATTTTTCCTCCGTTCTGATCTCCGTCCGGTGCTTCACGTATCGCATGCCGCGCATCAGGTCGCTGTCCAAGCTCGCCCTGCCGTGCCTCACGGTATGGCCGGCGGCAGCGGGCGATGGCGCAGGCCGGAGAGCGCATTGCCGGCGATCGCCACCATCAGCAGGGCGCCACCGGCCAGCGTGAAGGGGCCGGCCACTTCGCCCAGGGCGAGCCACACCCAGATCGGCCCGAGCACGACCTCGGTCATCGACAAAAGCGCCAACTCGGCCGCCGGCACTGCTTTCGACCCCAAGGTATAACAGGCGAGCCCGGCGCCGACCTGGAAGGTGCCCATCCCCAGGGCAATGCCGAGATCGCCGGCGGGTACGGCAAGACCCTGGCCCGTCGCCAGGCAGATGCCGCCGGCAAAGACGACAGTGTAGAGACCGGCATAGACGACCGCCGGCAGCATATCGCCGTTGCGTCCCCAGCGCAGGGCGATGGTGAAAAAGGCGAAACCGAGGGCCGAGATCACCGCGGCAAGGTTGCCGAGGATCGCGCCGAATGAGATGGCTTCCGCCACCATCACCACGATACCGAGGGTGGCGACCGACATGGCGATCCAGGTCGCGCGCCGCACCGGCTCGCCCAGCAACAGGCGGCCGAGCACCGCGGCGAAGAAGGGGGCGGTCGCGAAGAGGAACATGGCGTTGGCGACCGTGGTCTCGACGATGGCGACGACACCGCCGGAGAAAGCCGCGACCAGGGCCAGGCCGCCGAGTGCCGCCGAACGGCCCGCCAGACGGAAAGTCGGGGCGACCCGGCCACCATTGCGCAAGGCGATGAAAACGATCAAGAACGCCGTCAGGGAAAGCGAACGGTAAAACAGCAATTGCCAGGGACTGGCTTCTTCGAGCAGACGGATGCCCAGTCCCATGCTCGACCAGCAGACACCGGCGAGCAGCACCAGGGCGACGCCGCGCAGGTAACCAGGCGTCGCCGTGGCGCTGGGAGAATCCACGCGGCCGGTGCTCATATTTTCGTCCCGACAGCCGGCGGCGTCACCGCGCGCCGCGCCGCCACGACTTCGCGGTGCGAGATATAGGTGGTGGCCGCGACGATGATGCCGCCGCCAAAAATGACATAGGGGTCGAGTGCCTCGCCGAAGACGATTATGCCAAGCAAGACGGCCCAGATCAGCTGCAGGAAACCGACGGGCTGGGTCACCGTGATCGGCGCGGCGCGGAAGGCGCGGGTCAGGGTATAGTGGCCGGCGGTTGCGAAAACCGCCGTCAGGGTCAGCCAGAAGATCTCCTCTGGCGTCGGTGTGCGCCACTGCATGACCGCGCCGGGCAGGAGCGTCAGGGTGCAGAACAGCGACAGCATGCCGACGATGACCAGCGGGTCCTCGCGACTGGTGAGCTTCTTGGCGATAAGGAATGAGGCGGCAAAGAGCGGCGCCGCGGCAAGCTGCGCCAACTGCCCCAGCGAGGTGCTCTCGAAGCCCGGACGCAGGATGATGATGGTGCCGGCAAAGCCGATGAGAACGCCCGAGATTCGCCGCAGGTGCAGCTTTTCGCCAAGGAAGAAGGCCGCGCCGAGAGTGACGAAAATCGGCGCCGTATAGCCGATGGCGGTGACCTCGGCGATCGGGATTCGGGCCATGGCATAGAACCACAGCATGACGGCGATGCCATGGACCAGGCCGCGCCCGACGTAAAGCTTCATGAAAGCAGCCGGCGGCCTGCGCCGCAGCAGGCGCAGGAAAACCGGCGAGATCAGCAGAAGGCCCGCCAGGTAGCGGATGAAAGCGGCCTCGATAGCTGGAATGTCGGAGCCGAGGTGACGCACAATCCCGGTGACACAAACGAAGAGCAAACCGGTCACGACCATCCAGGCGATGCCCTGTAAGGTCGATTGACCGGGCAGTGCCGGCTGACTGCTGACTTGTTCCTGGCTGGCCATCCTTGCTCCCAAAGCGGTTTGCGCGCCACACCAACCAAGGTGCTGGAGCCGCTGGCAATCAGCAGGTAACGGGATCGTGCGCCCGGCTGTCAAACGCTACGAAGGCATGGCTCCCATGCGCGATCGCTTTCAGCCATCCCCGGCAAAGAGCCGCGACAGGCTTTCGGCCTCGCTCAACAGGGCCTCGTCGCGATCGGCGGTCTTGGTCAGCATGAAGCCGACCGGCAGCTCGACGCCCGGCAGGGGCAGCGAAAGACTGCAACAATCGAGCATGTTGGCGAGGGTTGGATTGCGCAGGGCTATAAGATTGATGCGCCCAAAGTCCTCGTCATTCTCCAGCTCGTCGAAGCGCGGCGCGATAATAGGAATTGTCGGCAGGATCAGTGTCGCCGCGCCCAGTTCGTCGCGAAACTCGGCGATGGCCTGGCTGCGGCGCATGCAGAGCGCGGCGTAGTCCGTCGCCGCAACACCTTCGGCACGGCGCATGCGGGAAAGCACGCGGGGGTCGAACTCACCGGCCCGCTCGGCGATGAGATCGTCGAAATAGGCCCGCGATTCCACCGCCGCAAACATCCAGATCGGCAGCTCCCGAATGCCCTCGAGGGCGTCGAAGCGGCGGCGGCGGACCTTGATCCCGGCGGCATCGAGGGTCGCGAGGGCACGCTCGAATGCCGCCGCCACCACAGCGTCCAATCCATCAAGACCGAAATTCTCGGGGATCACCAGATCGTCAGGGCGCCTTGCCGCCAGGGACCGAAAGGGCCGCTCGGCGATCACCGACCAGGCGGCATGGCAATCCGCCACGCGCTTGGCCAGGGGCCCGACGGAGTCGAGAGACCAGGACAAGGGCACGACGCCCCGCATTGCCACGCTGGCCTGTGTCGGCTTGAAACCGACCAGACCGCAAAAGGCGGCGGGAATACGGATCGAACCACCGGTATCGCTGCCCAAGGCGATATCGACCAGGCCACGCGCCAGCGAAACCGCCGCGCCGGACGAGGAGCCGCCGGGGACGCGCGCCGGATCGTGGGGGTTTGCCGGAGTCCCGAAGTGCGGATTGAGACCGATGCCGGAATAGGCGAACTCGGTCATGTTGGTGCGTCCGACGATCACCGCTCCGGCACGGCGCAGGGCGGCGACGACCGGGGCGTCGGCGGTCGCCGGCGGTTTACCGGCAAGCGCCGTCGACCCGGCGGTGGTCGGCAGTCCGGCGACAGCGAAAAGGTCCTTGACCGAGACCAGGGCACCGGCCAGCGGCGCGCCGGCCATGGTCGCGGCTTTGGCGGCTTCCGCGTCGGCGCTGGCGGTGAAGACACGGGTGAAGATGCGCTCGCCCTCGGCGCCCAGCCCGGTGAGCGCGGCGCGGGCCTCGGCGAGCCGGCGAACCGCCGTTGACGGCGCCCAGGCCGGCGTGCCGGAGGTTGGATCTTGCGCGACGTCAGGCATTCTTCTCGGCAACCTCGTCCTGCGAAAAGTCGATATGGATGTGGTTGCCGTCGGGATCGGCGATGTTGATCTGGGTGATCCTAAAATCGTCGATATGGCGCGGATCGTAAGCGATAGCGGCGCGCTCAAGGCGGGCAATGAATTCCTCATAGCCGCTCGCTGAAAAGGCAAAGTGTTCAAGGCGCAGTTTCTGGGCCTCGACGGCGGGCGGGTCGGCATCGATGCCGACGAGGTGAACCAGGGCCGCGCCCTTCAGGTAGAGCCAGGCGCCGGGGAAACCGAAGTCGGGCCGTGGCCCGACTTTCAGCCCGAGCAGGTCTTCGTAGAAGTCGACCATGGGCCCCAGGTTCGTGGTGCGGATGTTGACGTGATCGAATGCGCGTAGGGGCATGCCGGCATGGTCTCCAATGTTGTCGTTTGGCGCACAAGTGTGCCGCGTCCGGCTGGCCGGGTAAAGCCGGACACAAGCGCGGGCCGGCCAAGACGACGATTGACGGCATCGTGCAACATGCAGCCGTGGCCATCTATGGCTCTTTCAATCGAAGAGCTTGGCAACGCCGGAGATGTTGTCGCCGCCAAAGCCTTGCGCCAAAGCGCGCCCGTAGATGACGCTGGCGGCGGCGGCGAGAGGCGCGTCGGCCGCAACCGCTTGAGCCGCGGCGGCGACGTAGTTCAGATCCTTCTCGACGAGCTCGATGGGGAACTGCGGCGCGAAGTTAGCTGCCTGTATGGCCCTCGCGGTCACCTTGACGGCCGGGCTTGCAACCGGTGTCGCACTCAAGGCGGCGAGGGCCGCCTCCACATCGATCCCGGACTTTCTGAAAAGCCCCAGCATCTCGCCAAGACTCGCGATCTGGACGGCAAAAAGCGCGTTAACCGCAAGCTTGACCAGCATTCCGCTGCCGACCGGACCAAGATGATGCAACGCCGAGCCCAGCACCCGCAAGGCTGGCCGGGCTCGTTCAAGGTCGAGCACGGCGCCGCCGACCAGATGCACGAGCTGCCCGGCCTCCGCCTGCGGTCGCGAGCCGGCAACGGGAGCATCGAGAAAGCCAGCCCCTGTCGCGGCGACCGCGACACTAAGTTCGGCGACCCAAGCCGGCGTCAGAGTGCTCGATTCAATCGCCACCGCCGTCGGCGATAGGCCAAGCAGAGCCCCGCGCCTCGGGTCGCTCCAGACGGCGCGGGACGCGGCATCGTCACGCAGCATGGAAATGACGATTTCGGCATCGCGCGCGGCAGCGCAGGGGGTTTCCGACACCAACCCGCCGCGCTCAACCAGAGCATCGGCTCTGCCGGGGTCGCGATTGTAGACCGTGACCTTGAAACCGGCGTCCAAGAGCTTGGCGGCCATGCGGGACCCCATGGCCCCGAGGCCGAGAATGGCTATGGATTGCATCAGTTGGCGACTCCTACTTTAGGTCGTTCGAGGGGGAGAGACCGCAGGCTATCGCCAATGCATACTTTAAATAAATATCCTTTCGTGCAACTAATTAATGCGTATTCTGCACGAATGGAAATTGCCAGTTTGGAGCTCTTTGTCGCCGTGGTCCGGCACGGCAGTTTCGCCGCCGTCGCCAGGGACCGAAACATTGCGCCATCGTCGGTGTCACGCAGTATTGCCGGACTGGAGTCAGAGATCGGCGTGCGCCTGCTGCACCGCACGACCCGCCGTCTCGCCCCAACGGAAGCCGGCGCCCTCTACTTCGAACGTGTCGCACCACTTGTCGAGGAAATAGCGCGCGCCGCCTTTGCCGCCAACGAGGTCAGCGCAATGCCGCGTGGCAACCTGCGCGTCACCGCCTCGGTTTCCTACGGGTTGACTTCTGTCGTCCCGCTACTGCCAGACTTCCGGCGCGCCTACCCGGAGCTTTCGGTGGAATTGATGCTCAATGACGCCAACCTCGACCTCGTTACCGAGCGCATCGACTTGGCTTTGCGCCTGGGGCAACAAGCGGATTCTCGGCTCATCTGCAGCAAACTGACCGACACACGCTACCGAGTCTGTGCCAGCCCGGGATATCTGGCAAAGGCTGGGCGGCCCTCGACCCCCGACGAGTTGGCGGCGCACGACTGCCTGGTTTTCGCCTTGCCCGGATACCGCTCGCGCTGGATCTTTCAGGATACCAAGGGCCGGCGCAGCGAGGTCCCGATCAAAAGTCGGCTTGTCATTTCCAACGCCCTGGCATTGTGCGACTGCGCCCTGGCCGGCCTCGGTCCGGTGCTCTTGGCAGATTGGCTGGTGGCACCGGCGCTGGCAGCCGGCGAACTGGTCGACCTCTTCCCCGATCATGCCGCAACAGCAAGCGATTTCGACACCGCCGTCTGGGTGCTTTATCCCAGCCGCAGCTACTTGCCCCTGAAGGTGCGCGTGCTGATCGATTTCCTACGGTCGAGGCTGGCCATAACCAGCGCACTTGAACAAGACGCTGGCCCTATTGGATGTTGACGTGATTAAAAACGCTTAGGGGCATGCGGGCAGGTCCCCGCTGCTGTCGAATTGCGCGCAAGCGCGCCGCGTCGGGACATCAGGGCAAAGGCTTAACGGGAGAGGCGTGAGGCAGGAAGAGAGGAGTCGATCCCGGACGAATGCGGATCAGGTCAGCCGCTGGCGCACCGCGTGGGCGGCAATGGAGTTTCCTCGGTCGCCGTCGCCTCGGAGGCCAGGACGGCGGCACGCGGCAGGAGAAGCTCAAAGATGGCTCCCCGGCCGGGTTCGCTGTCGATCGTGATCAAGCCGCCGGACTGGCGTACGAAACCGTAGACCATGGACAGCCCGAGACCGGTGCCGCGACCGACCTCCTTGGTAGTGAAGAAAGGTTCGAAAACGCGGGCGCAAATGTCCGCCGACATGCCGACGCCACTGTCGGCGACCGATACCCGAACATAGTCGCCGGGTTCAGCGTCCGTCAGACTTGCCTCCCCAGCGAGCGTCACATTGCTCAAGCCAATACTCAAACTGCCGCCGTCGGGCATGGCATCGGCTGCATTGAGGGCGAGATTCAACAGGCTGCTTTCCATCTGACCCGGGTCGACTTCACAGCACCACAGGCCAGGTTCGGCGGCGACCTCCAGGGATATGGAGTCGCCAAGGCTGCGGCGCAGCAAGTCCAGCATCCCGGTCAGCAGAACCTTGGCATCGATCGCCTGTGGCTTCAGGGGCTGGCGCCGCGAAAAGGCCAGAAGCTGCTGTGTCGTCTTGGCGCCACGGTCGGCCGCATCGAGCGCCCGGCCAATCAGGTCGCGGGTGGTTTCGTCGCCGTCGAGCCGCTCGGCGGCAAGTTCCAGGTTGCCGACGATGACACCCAGGAAGTTGTTGAAGTCGTGCGCCACTCCGCCGGTCATGTGACCGACGGCTTCCATCTTCTGCGACTGGCGTAATTGCGCTTCGATGGCCTTGCGCTCGGAAATATCGATGATACTGCCACGCACCAGGACCCGGTCTTCGAACTCGAGGCGCACTAGCCGGATCTCGCAGGAACTTTCGTCGCCGTCGGCATCAAGGTGTGTCCACTCGAAGCTTGGGGTTTCGCCCTGCATGGCGGCGGAAATGTAAGCTTGAGCCAGTTGCGTCGAGGGCCTTCCGTCGGGCTGCAGTGCCGGGCTCAGGTCAAGCGGGCCAAGCGTCAGCAGGCGCTCGCGAGGGACCCCGAAAAGCCGCACGGCGTTGTCATTGGCGTCGACGAAGGTGGCCGCCACCGGATCCAAAAGCACAACGGCGTCGGGCGCGTGCGCAAAGAGCACCCGAAAACGCTCCTCGCTGCGGCGTACGGCGTCCTCGGCGGCCTTGCGTTCGGTGATGTCTTGAATGGCGGAAACGTAGTAGAGGACCTGGCCCTTTGCGTCGCGGCTGACCTGGGCGCTGAGCAGCCCCCAGATAATTTGCCCATCCTTGCGCAGATAGCGCTTTTCCATTTCCAGCGACTCGCTCTCGCCTACTTCGATCTTTTCCATGCCCCGGCTCGTTTTGGGGAAGTCTTCGGGCAGGGTAATAGCCGCGATCGTCATGCCGCAGAGCTCGGCCTGGCTGTACCCCAGCAGTTCGCCAAGCTTCTTGTTCGCTTCCAGGATCCGGCCATCGGGCGCAACCAGGAGGATGGCCAGATTGGCGTTCTTGAAGACCGACCTGAAACGCTGCTCGGCCGCGAAGCGTTCGCTGACGTCCTCGACGCTGAACAGCACGCGGCTCCAGGACGCCGCCGAGTCCGGGACAATGACGGCGCGCATGCGCAGGCGCACCTCTCTGCCGTCGACGGTCGTTTCGGAAACCTCCCGCACCGCTTCGGCCTGTCCGGCCGCAAAAGTGGCCAGGACTTTGCCCCAGCGCCGCAGATCCGCGCTCGATATCTTGCGGCTGCGAATGAAGTCCAGAACCGCCTGTTTGTCGGCGGCGCGGTAAAGGCTGACCGTCGCCTGGTTGATCTCGATGAAGCGTACTCTGCCAAGCAGCGCCTGGACCTCGTCCGGCCTGTTCGCGAAATAGGTCTCCCACTCGTCGACTCCACACCGGGCCAATGCATCGATATTGGCCTTGAGTCGTGACCAATCCTCTTCCCACAGGGAAATCGGCGCACTTTCGAAGAACTCGCGAAACCGCGTCTCGCTCCGCAGCCGTGCCGCCTCGGCCAGCTTCAGCTCGGTTATATCCTGGGTCTTGCCGACATGGCCGGTAAAATGGCCTGCCGAATCGAACTCGGCAATGCCGACTTCCCGTACGTGGCGGAAGTCCCCATCCTGACCGCGTACTCTGTAGTCTACCTGAAAGTCCGTCCCCGCCGTATCGGCGGCTTCGTAGACCCTGGAAACACGCGCCTCGTCATCGGGATGAACACGCTTGAAAAGGTCGACATAGGCCGATGGCAAGACCCCGATCTCCGAGTCACCTCCCGTCAGGAGCGTTCCGCCGCGCAGGCCGAAGGT
>JAJFGM010000401.1 GCA_021776145.1 Kiloniellaceae bacterium
GCCCGGTCTGGGTGACCAGTCACCTCGGCGACGAGGTCGTATCGCTGATCGGGACGGATCCCGAAAACCACCCCGAGTATGCCTGGAAAGTTGTTCAGGACCTGGAAGGGCAGGGCGGTGGCTCGCTCTTCGTCAAAACCCATCCGAATTCCACGAACCTCTATGTCGATACGCCGCTCAATCCCGAGGCCGAACTCGCGTCCTCGATCGCGGTCTTCGATACCCAGAACCTGGAAGCCGGTTACGAGGTGCTGCCCATCGGCGATTGGTCCGGTATCACCGAAGGTGTGCGGCGTGTCGTCCAGGGCGAGTTCAACAAGCAAGGGACGGAGATCTGGTTCTCGGTCTGGAATTCGAAGGATCAGGAATCGGCGATCGTCGTCGTCGACGACAAGACCCGCAAACTGAAGACGGTGATCAAGGACAAGCGCCTGATCACGCCAACGGGAAAGTTCAACGTCTTCAACACTCGGAACGACGTCTACTAGACGGCCTTCAAAAGAGCGTCGGAGCGGGGCCAGTGTCGGTCCCGCTCCGGAAACGCCGCACAGTGTTTCAGCACATGGGGAGTTGGTCGCTTGGGTACGCACGCCGATGCAACAAAGGGCCCGGAGAACACACTGGTTCACCTCGTAGGGGCGGGACCGGGCGACCCCGAACTGCTCACCCTCAAGGCGCTTAAGGCACTCGAGACCGCCGATGTCGTGGTTTACGACCGCCTCGTCTCGAGCGCCATTCTCGACCTCATTCCAACGGGCGCCGCGCGAATTTATGCCGGCAAGGCGAGCGGCCATCACGTCCGCTCGCAGGACGAAACCAATGAACTGCTGGTCAAGCTGGTGCGTGCCGGCCGTCGGGTCGTCCGGCTGAAAGGCGGCGATCCCTATATTTTTGGCCGTGGCAGCGAAGAGGCGCTTTACTTGGCACGGCATGGCATCGCCTTCGAGGTCGTGCCGGGAATCACGGCGGCGGCCGGATGCGCGGCGCGTGCCGGCATCCCGCTGACTCATCGCGGGTTGGCGACGGGCGTGCGCTTTGTCACCGGCCATTGCCGCAACAACCGGCCCCTCGATCTCGATTGGAAGAGTTTGGCCGACCCGCAGACCACCCTGGTCATCTATATGGGACTGGCCCACGTCGCCGAGATTGCCTGCCGCTTGATCGCGGCGGGCCTTCCCGCCGAAACACCCGCCGCCGCCATTGCCGAAGGCACTCTGCCCGGTCAGCGGACGGTGGACGGCACGCTCGCCAGCCTGCCGGATCGGGTGATTCGGGCCGACCTGCGGGCGCCGGTGCTGGTCATCGTCGGGCCGGTGGTCACCGTCATGGAGGACCTCAAGCGTGTCACGCTGGCGGCCGGCAGGGGACAGGCGCGACAGGCTGGGCTGGAACATGCTTAGCCGCGTCCTGCTGTTCTTTGGTTTGCTGGGCATGCTTGCTGGTGTGGCTCTCGCCGCGCCGTCCTCCGAACGACAGAAACAACTGATCCACAGGCTGAAACACGACTGTGGCTCTTGCCATGGCTTGACCCTGAAAGGCGGCCTCGGTCCACCGCTTCTGCCGTCTTCGCTGGCCGCGCGTGAAGAGGCTGAACTGGTCGAAGTGATCCTCAAGGGCGTTGCCGGCACCCCAATGCCGCCATGGGGTAGCGAGCTGACGACCGAGGAAGCGCGTTGGCTGGTGCGCGTTCTGAAGGAAGGTGTGATCTGATGAAGCAGGGAATCCTACGACTGCTGGCGTTCGCGATGCTTGTCCTTTGCGTGCCGATGGGCCGGGCCGGCGCGGCGGATCTGCGTGGTGAGGATTTGCGTGGTACGGGCGATCTCGGCATCATCGTCGAGCGGGCGAGCGGCGCGGTCCAGATCATCGACACAACCAATAAGACAGTGCTGGCCCGCGTCGACGGCTTGGGCGACCTCAGTCACGCCTCGGCCGTCTTCTCGCGCGATGGACGCTATGCCTTCATCTTCGGGCGCGACGGTGGCTTGACCAAACTCGACCTCTTGACCGCTGCCGTGGTTGGCCGCACGCAGCAGGCCGGCAACTCTATCGGCGGCGCGATTTCGGAAGATGGCCGGCTGATCGCGGTATCCAACTACGAGCCGGGTGGTGTGCGGGTTTTCACCAGCGATGGCTTGGAGCCCGTCGCCGATATCCCGACCGACGGCAAGGTGGTTGGCCTCGTCGATGCGCCCGGCAATCGTTTCGTCTTCAGCCTCTATGACAGCGGCGAGATCTGGATCGCCGATTTCAGCCAACCCGGCGCGCACAGCGTACAGCGCTTTGTCGACATCGGCCTGCAGCCTTATGACGCGCTGGTCACGGCCGAGGGCCGCTACTATATCGCCGGCCTGTTCGGCGAGGACGGGCTGGTTCTGCTCGACCTCTGGCACCCGGAAGAGGGGCCGCGGCGCATTCTCGACGGCTATGGGCGCGGCGAAGAGGCCTTGCCGGTCTACAAGATGCCGCATCTGGAGGGCTGGGCCCGCGCCGGCGAGCTCTTTTTCCTACCGGCGGTCGGGCGCCATGAGCTTCTTGTGCTGGAGTCAGGATCCTGGCGCGAAAAGGGCCGTATCGCCCTGCACGGCCAGCCGGTTTTTGCCGTCGCCAATCCCGACGGCCGCCACGTCTGGATCAACTTCGCGCATCCCAGGAACGACGTGGTGCAGATCGTCGATGTCGAGTCTCTCGAAGTCGTCCACACGTTGCGGCCCGGCAAGGCGGTGCTGCATATGGCCTTCACCCCGCGCGGCGAGCAGCTTTGGATGTCGGTGCGCGACGAAGACCGGGTGGATGTTTACGACACGCGCAGCCTGGAGCGCCTTGGCAGTCTGGCGATGGACAAACCCAGTGGCATCTTCCTCGCCGCGCGGGCGCACAGGATTGGACTTTGACGGCATGAGCGCGATTGCGACAGGGATGGCGGCGTCGGGCGTGGTGGATCCGAAGGTGTCGGGTCAGAACTTGGAGAATGGCCCGCCGGCGATGACGCTGGGCGCCTTGGAACGCGCCCTGCTGAACGACTTCCAGCGCGGCTTCCCCTTGACCGAGCGCCCCTTCGCCGAAATAGCCGAGCGGCTCGGCAGCAGCGAGGCAGCGGTGATCGCGGCCTTCGACGCCCTGCGGACCGCCGGCGCCTTGTCGCGCATCGGCGCCGTCGTGCGGCCGCACCGCGCCGGCTGGAGCACGTTGGCGGCGATGGCGGTGCCAGAGGCGCGCCTCGCCGAGGTCGCGGCCCTGGTCAGCGCCTGTCCCGAGGTCAACCACAACTACGAACGCGAGCATGTTCTAAACCTATGGTTTGTCGTCACCGCCGGCGATGTCGCGGGTGTCGCGGAGGTGCTGGGCGACATCGAGCGACAGAGCGGTCTGGAGGTGCTCGACCTGCCATTGGAAGAAGCCTACTGCCTGGATTTGGGGTTCGAAATCCGATGGACTTAAAGAACTTCGACAACAAGCTGTTGGCCCGACTGCAAGACGGCCTGCCCCTGGTTCAACGCCCCTATGCCGAGCTTGCGCGCGACCTCGGAACCGGCGAGGACCAGGTCCGCGCCCGACTGGAGGAACTGCAGCGCAACGGCACGATCAACCGCTTTGGCGTCGTCGTCCGCCATCACGAACTGGGCTACCGCGCCAACGCCATGGTGGTTTGGGACATTCCCGACGACGAGGTCGTCGCCGTCGGCCGCAAGCTCGCGGCCCTGCCCTACGTCACGCTGTGCTACAGGCGACCGCGCCGTTTGCCGCGCTGGCCCTACAATCTTTTCAGCATGATCCACGGACGCTGCCGCGCCGAGGTCATGGCGCAGATCCAACAGGCCGCCGAAGCCGCTGGTACGACAGAGCGTCCCTACGACGTGCTGTTCTCCAAGCAGCGCTTCAAACAGCGCGGGGCGCGCTACGGCGCGCCAAAAACGCGCTCCGAGGCACGAGGCGTGGCATGACGAAACAGGTGCTGGATGCCACCGACCGCAAGATCATCAACGGCCTGCAGGGCGGCTTTCCGCTCTGCGCCCATCCTTACGCCGCCGCCGCCGCGGTGCTGGGCTTGCGGGAAGCGGAATTGCTGACGCGGCTGCGGCGGCTGCTGGACGATGGCATCACCAGCCGCTTCGGGCCCCTGTTCGATGCCGAAAAGCTTGGCGGCGCGGTGACGCTGGCCGCCATGGCGGTGCCCGAGGCGCGCTTCGACGCGGTCACCGAACTCGTCAATGCTTACCCGGAAGTGGCTCACAACTATCGCCGCGATCACGCTTTGAACATGTGGTTCGTCGTCGCCGCGGATCGACGCGAACGCATTGCCGAAGTCCTGCGCGAGATCGAAGAACGAAGCGAGTTACGCGTGCTCGACCTGCCGAAACAAGAGGAATACTTTCTCGAACTGATGCTGACGGCATGAACATGCGAGCGGGACCCTACGGCGCGGCGGCGATCGATGCACTCGACCGACGCATTGTCGCCGCCACCCAGGCCGGTCTGCCGCTGGTGTCCGAGCCCTATCGCCAGATCGCCGAGGGCCTCGGACTCAGCGAAGAGGAAGTGCTGCGGCGCATGGGTCGGCTCGATCGTCTCGGCATGATTCGCCGCGTCGGGGTCGTTCCCAATCACTATGCGCTGGGCTACCGCGCCAACGGAATGACGGTCTGGGACATCGACGAGAGCCGCGTAGGCGAGCTGGGAGAGTTGGTCGGCGGGCTCGACTTCGTCACCCACTGCTATCGCCGCCCGCGGTACCCGCCGGACTGGCCCTACAACCTCTTTGCCATGGTGCATGGCCGCGACCGCGACGAGGTCGAGGCGAAGGCGGAGAAGATCGCGGCGGTCCTGGGCGCAGCCAGCCGCGATCGCGATATTCTCTATTCGACCAGGATTCTCAAAAAGACCGGCCTTCGCCTCAGGGTCGGACGTGGGGAGTAAGGACAATGTTCCGTTTGTCGCAGTTCATGCAGGAACTCGTCGCGCCGACGCCGCTGCGTCACCGCAAGCCACCCGGCCCGGTGGTCATCTGGAACCTGGTGCGGCGCTGCAATCTCAACTGTCTGCATTGTTACTCGCTGTCGACCGACAAGGATTTTCCCGGCGAGCTTTCGACGCACGAGGTTTTTACCGTGATGGAAGACTTGCGGGCCTTCGGCGTGCCCGTGCTGATCCTGTCCGGCGGCGAGCCGCTGCTGCGGCCCGACATCTTCGAGATCTCGCGGCAGGCCAAGGCGCTCGGTTTCTATGTCGGGCTGTCCAGTAACGGCACCCTGATCGATGCCGAGATGAGCGCGCGCATCGCCGAGGTCGGCTACGACTATGTCGGGGTGAGTCTCGACGGCATCGGTGCCGTCCACGACGCCTTTCGCCGGCGGGAGGGTGCCTATGAGGCGGCGCTCCAAGGCATCCGCTTGTGCCGCGCCCAGGGCGTCAAGGTCGGCCTGCGCTTCACCATGACCGAGCGCAACGTCGAATCCCTGGAAGAGATGCTCGACCTGATCGACAGGGAAGAAATCGACAAGTTCTATCTTTCGCATCTGGTTTACGCCGGGCGCGGCAACAGGTACCGCGAGGACGATGCCTATCATCGCACCACGCGGCAGTCGCTCGACCTTATCTTCGAGCGGTGCTGGGACTACGTTCAGCGCGGCGTGAAAAAGGAGTTCGTGACCGGAAACAACGATGCCGACGGAGTCTATTTCCTCAATTGGGTGCGCAGGCGTTACCCCGACAAAGCCGCGCACATCCACGCCAAGCTCGCGGCCTGGGGCGGCAACGCCTCTGGCGTCAACGTTGCCAACATCGACAACCTCGGCAAGGTCCACCCCGATACCTTCTGGTGGCACTACGACCTCGGCAATGTTCGCCAGCGGCCTTTCTCGGAGATTTGGCCGGACACGTCCGACCCGATCATGACTGGTCTCAAACAGCAGCCACGGCAGATCAAGGGCCGCTGTGGCAACTGCCGTCACTTCGACATCTGCGGCGGCAACACCCGCGTGCGCGCCATGCAGATCACCGGCGATCCCTGGGAAGAAGATCCGGCCTGTTACCTGAGCGATGCCGAGATCGGCGTCAGCGCGTCGCGCCGGGTCGAACTGACGCCCTATCGGAAGCGGAACGATGCGGCCGCGGAATAGATTGGCGGCGGTCGCCGTCTTCGCCGCCACTGTCTTGGGAAGCGTGGCCACCGCAGCCGCCGACAGCGGGTCGACCTATGGGCGACACTGCGCAAGTTGCCATGGTGCCGAGCGCCTGGGCGGAATAGGTCCGGCGCTGTTGCCCGAAAACCTGCGCCGCCTCAAGCGCGACAAGGCCGCCGGGGTGATCGCGGACGGCCGCGCCGCGACCCAGATGCCGGCTTTCGGCACGGTCCTCTCGGCGGCCGAGATCGAAGAGCTGGTCGCGCTGATTTATGAACCGCTCGCGGAGTTGCCGCTATGGGGAGCGGCCGAGATCGAGGCGAGCCGGCAGATCGTAGTGGCCGCTGACGACTTGCCGGCAAGGCCGCAGTTCGCCGCCGACCCGATGAACCTTTTTGTCGTGGTGGAAAGCGGCGATCACCACGTGACCATTCTCGACGGCGACCGCTTCGAACCCCTGACCCGCTTTGCCAGCCGTTTCGCCCTGCACGGGGGCCCGAAGTTCTCTCCCGATGGGCGCTTTGTCTACTTCGCCTCGCGCGACGGCTGGATCACCAAGTACGACCTTTACGGTCTGAGCGTGATCGCCGAGGTCCGGGCCGGCATCAATACGCGCAATCTCGCGATCTCGCACGACGGCCGGGTGCTCGCGGTGGCCAACTATCTGCCGCACAGCCTGGTGCTGCTGGATGCCGCCGACCTCTCGCTGCTCAAGGTGATTCCGGCGATGGATGCTTTTCGCAAGCAGTCGTCGCGCGTCAGCGCCGTCTATCAGGCGGCGCCGCGTGACTCCTTTGTCGTTGCCTTGAAGGACATCGCCGAACTCTGGGAGATCTCCTACGCCGAGGACCCGCCGGCAGTTTTCAGCGGCCTCGTCCACAGCTACGAGAAGGGCATGGAAGAGGCCCTGCCGGCGGCCGGTGCTTTTCCCATCCGGCGGGTGCCGCTATCGCAGCCGCTGGACGACTTCTTCTTCTCGCCGTCGTATCGCGAACTCGTCGGCTCGGCGCGCGACGGCGCGCATTCCGTGGCAATCAACCTCGATGTGCGACGCGAGATCGCGACGCTGCCGTTGCCGGGGCTGCCACATCTCGGCTCTGGCATCACCTGGGTTCGGCAAGGGCGGCGTGTCATGGCGACGCCACACCTCAAGGCCGGTCTGGTCAGCGTCATCGATTTGAAGGACTGGGAAGTCGTGGGCACCATCGAAACCCTGGGTCCCGGCTTCTTCCTGCGCCGTCACGAGAACAGCCCCTATGCCTGGGTGGACGTCTTCTTTGGGCCGCACCGCGACGCCGTGCATGTCATCGACAAGCAGAGCCTGGAGATCGTGCGCACGCTGCGGCCGGCGCCCGGCAAGACGGCGGCACACGTTGAATTCACCCGTGACGGTCGCTATGTCCTGCTCAGTATTTGGGATCGGCAAGGCGCGGTGGTCGTTTACGACGCGCGCACCCTGGAAGAAGTGAAGCGAATTCCCTTCGACAAGCCGTCAGGCAAGTACAATGTTTGGAACAAGACCCACCTCTCGGAAGGGACCAGTCACTGACTCCTCCTTCGAAGGAGCGGCGCTTTTGGTTTGCGGCCATGGTGACGCGCGGCTCGGCAGCGATCTGCCGGCAGACGCGCAAACGCAGGCACGTGCCTCTGGCTTCGCCGAGGCCAAGGGCTGCAGTCTCTATGGCAAGCCGAGCCTCGAGGTGGCGCTATCGGAAATGACGGCGCGGCCTGTGTTCCTGGTCCCCAGCCTGATGGCGACGGGCGGTACCTTTGCCGCCCTGCGTGCCCGTATCGCCGCGTCGCCGGAAGCCGGCGGGATCGTGCTCTGCCCACCGCTGGGGTTGCATCCCGACCTGCCGGGCCGCATCGCCGAAACCGGTCGCGAAGAGGCCGAGCGACAGGGTTGGGCGGCGGCGTGTACAGCTCTGTTGTTGGTCGGACACGGTTCGCGGAACGATCCTGCTTCCCGCGATTCCCTGCGGCACATCAAGGCAGCCGTCGAGGGCGCCGGAGTGTTCGGCGAAGTGTTGACAGGCTTTCTTTCTGAAGATCCCTATGTCCCGGCCGCCTTGGCCGCGGCCCAGAGCGCTCGAATCGTCGCCGTCGGGTGTTTTGCCGCCTCAGGCCGACACGCCGCGCGCGACGTGCCGGAGTTGCTGGCCGAGGCCGATCGCCCGATTGCTTACTGTGGCCCGATCGGCGAGGCGCCCTGGATTGCCCGACTCATCCTCGATCAGGCCCGGCGCGGCGCCGAGGATCGCTTGCCCGCCTGTTGAGCTCGCTGCGCACTAAACCCTTGCCCATTGGCGCCGCGTCGGCAGACTGCCCTACCACGACAATCGGCCGGGAGGGGCAATATGCAGGCGTGGCTGAAAGCGGCTTTGAACTATCTGCCGCAATGGATCGATTTCCAGATGCGGCAAAGCGAGCAACCGGGCTGTGTCGTTGCCGTGGCGCACAAGGGGCGGGCCGTCTTCGAACAGGCCTTCGGTTTTGCCGACGTCACCAAGCGTCGCAAGATGACGCCGCGCCACCGCTTCCGTGTCGCCTCCCACTCCAAGACCTTTACCGCCACGGGGATCATGAAACTGCGCGAGGCGGACCGACTGCGCCTCGACGACCCCGTTGGCCGCTACGTCGAGGGGTTGCACCCAGAGGTCGCCGAGGCGACCGTGAACCAGCTTCTGTCGCACAGCGCCGGGCTCATCCGCGACGGCCTGGACGCCGGCCAGTGGCAGGATCGGCGCCCCTTCCTGAATGAAAAGGAACTGCGCGCCGCCTTGGCGGCGCCACCGGTCATCGAGTCGAGCACGCGCTTCAAGTATTCCAACCACGGCTTCGGACTGCTCGGCCTGGCGATCGAGGCCGTCACCGGCGAACCCTATCGCCAGTGGATCGAGCGCGAAGTCGTCGCGGCGGCACGACTCAAGGAAACTCAGGCCGATGCGCCTGTCGCCCGCGGCATACCCTTTGTCGGTGGTCACAGCGGCGACCTGCTGCTCGGACGCCGTGTCGTCGTGCCCGGCGACAACCCGACCCTGGCTCTGGCGCCGGCGACCGGTTTCGTCTCAACGGCTGCCGATCTCGCGTGCTTCTTCGGCAGCCTCGATCCGGCGGCGGAGCGATCCATCCTGGCGCCGGCCAGCCGGCGCGAGATGGTGCGCCGGCAGTGGCAGGATGCGCATGCCGCCATGCCAATCTCCTACGGCCTGGGAACGATGATTTTCAAGGTCGGCGATTGGGACACTTTCGGTCATGGCGGCGGCTTTCAAAGCACGATCAGCCGGACCATGACCATGGTCGGACAAGATCTCTGCGTGTCCATTCTGACCAACGCCGTCGATGGCCAAGCCAATCCCTGGGCCGACGGCGCCGTGCGGATCTTGCAGGCCTTCGCCAAGCACGGCGCGCCGACGGCGCGCACGCGCGACTGGACCGGACGTTGGTGGAACCTGTGGGGCACGCTGGATCTGCTCGCCTTCGGGGATCATGTCGTCATGGCCGCTCCCGGCTGGGTCAACCCCCTCACGGACGCCGGCGAGATCGAAGTCACGGCGCGCGACCAGGGGCGCATCCGTTTGGCCGGCGGTTTCGCCAGCCATGGCGAGGGCGCCCGCCTGGTGCGCAATCGCAGCGGCAATGTCAGCGAGGTTTGGCTCGGCGGTACCAAGTTCCTGCCCAAGGCCCGCATGGCGGCGGAGATGAAGCGCCGTTACGGAAATTGAGACTGTGTTACCACCGCAAAAGCCTAGCGCGTCAGTCAACCACAGATAAGTTGCTGTTGACCGCCATGCTGTTTTAGCAGTCAATTTGTCAGGCTCGATGGCGATGTTCCTGGTCGAGACGGGGGATGCGAACGAATAACCCGAGTTTGGGTTTTCTCTCTACGCCAGGACATCGCTCGATTGACAGTTGAGTTCATCGCGTTCACATGCGGGGTCGAATATCGGATTGTGACGGCACGGCCAGCTTAAAGGACAGAAATGTTCTGAACAGTAAGGCCGAACGCGACGTACGGATCGGTAGCACAGCACCAACTGAGGACCGGGTAGCTCAGGAAACGCTGCAGCGTGTCGGCGAGCCATTTCCAATAGGCGCCTGGGGCAAAATTCGAATAGTTTGAACCGCGCTTCGTTATGTATTGCACCCGGAATCAGGCCTAATTACCATGATCCCTTGGGATCCTCGGCCTGTTGCCGGGGTTGGGGAGATTGGTGGGACAAAGCCCTTGACGCAGATCGACGTTCGCAGAGTCCTCGACCTCGACCGCTATCCCTTCGAAGAGGCGGGCTCGCATGCGTATCGACGGCTGGTGGCGGAGCTTCGCGACGAACTCAGGGAGGACGGCTGCGCTGTTTTGCCTGGGCTGATTCGCAGTGAGTGCCTCGGCGCGCTGGTTGCCGAGTCGGACCGTGTGGCGGCCAGGGGGCACCGCTCCTTCAGCCGGACCAATGCCTACTTTACCCAGGACGATCCCAACCTGCCCGCGAGTCACCCGCTGCGGCGCTTTTACGAGCGCTCGAACGCCTTTGTGCCCGCCGATAACTTCGGCGCCGACAGTTTCCTGCGCGCGCTTTACGAATGGCCGTGTTTTCCCGCCCTGATCCGCGATGCCCTCGGTGAAGAGCGATTTTATCGTTATGCCGATCCGCTCGCCGACGTCATCGTCAACGTGACCGAAGAAGGCGGCGGTTTCCCCTGGCACTTCGATACCAACAACTACACCGTGACCCTGGCCATCCAGAACGGCGCCGAAGGGGGCGATTTCGAGTACTGCCCCAACTTGCGCACGCCGAGCGACGAAAACTATGCCGGTGTCGAAGCAGTTCTGGATGGCAAAAGCCCGCATGTGAAAACGCTGCATCTGGCGCCGGGGGATTTGCAGATCTTCAAGGGCCGCTACGCGTTGCATCGCGTCACTCCGGTAGCGGGCGCGCGCAAGCGTTATGTCGCCATCTTCTCCTTTGTCGAGGAACCCGGCATGGTCGGTAGTCCAGAAAGGACACGGCAGCTCTATGGCCGCGTCCTGCCGATCCATTTACGGCGCGCCGGGCAGCGGGCCGACGCCTTGATCGATTAGGTTTGGCAGGGGCGCGCATCCGAAATTTCGGCTATTAAGGTACCGTTTTCTCGGATAGGTTGTTAGCGTTGCGCCTGGTACGAAATGCCAAACCGAAAGGGCGGGAACATGACCATCAAGCCACCTTTCTACCCGATCATTTACGTGCGCGGCTATGCGGCGACGATGAACGAGATCGAGGAGACCGTCGCCACACCCTATATGGGCTTCAATCTCGGCGCGACGAAAGTCCGCCAGGATTATGAAGGGAAGATCGTCCCCTTCATCTTCGAATCCCCGTTGATCCGCCTGATGAAAGACGAGGGCTATCAGGATGTCTATCGCGGCGGTAATCTGATCCCGCCCGGCGAGCAGGCGCCGGCGAAGAGTGTTTGGATCTTTCGTTACTACGAGCCGGTGTCCGAAGACCTGGGCGCGGGCGAGCGCCGCATGATCCCCCGCTTCGCGGCGGAGTTGCGCGCCTTCATCCTGCGCGTGCGCGACCAGGTTTGCGGCGACGACGCAGAGGCGCGCGATACTTTCAAGGTCTATCTGGTCGCCCACTCGATGGGCGGATTGATATGCCGCTGCTATCTGCAGAACCTCTGCCGCCGAGGTGCGCGCGATGCCTACGAGGGCGCGGCCGAATTCAGGCAGGCGAGCCGCGATCTCGAGCTTGAGCGACTGCCGGCGGAAACCCTAGTCGCCAAGGTCTTCACCTACGCGACGCCGCACAACGGCATCGACGTGGCGGGTCACAACGTTCCCGACTTCGGTGGTCTCGACCGGCTGCACGCGCGCAACTTCAACCGGAAATACATGCGTGAATATCTCGCTCTGTCGGATGAAGACGTCCCGGTCAACTCGCTCGACGACGCTTTTCCAGTCGATCGGTTCTTCTGTTTCGTCGGCACCAATTATCGCGACTACAACGCGTTTTTCGGTCTGGCGAAAAAGGGCACGGGGCCGATGAGCGATGGGCTCGTGATGATGGAAAACGCCAGCGTCAATGGGGCACCGCGGGCATTCGCGCATCGCAGCCACAGCGGCCACTATGGCATCGTCAACTCGGAAGAGGGCTACCAGAATCTCAGGCGCTTTTTGTTCGGCGATGTGCGTGTCGAGGTGACGCTGGTGGTCGACGAGATCACGCTGCCCAAGACAATCGAGGACAAAGTCGGGGAGGATCGGGACCGCGTGCACGCCGCCTACAACATCGATACCGCGGCGTCGCTGCGAGGGCTCAACGTGTTCCTCAATGAACGCCGGGTGAAGCAAGAGTCGGCCCTGCGCCGCAAGTACGAGCGTCTCGTGCACGAGCAAAGGCCGGTCTACCTGTTCAGCGGCTATCTATTGAAAAAAGCGAAAACCGCAGGCTCGCGGGACGCCGCTCTGGCATTCGCCATCGACCTCGGCATTCAGGTGCCCATCTACGAGATCGACAATAAATTCTGGCTCGATTCCCACTTCGAGGGGGGTTACGTTTTTCAGGACATCGTCACTTTCCACCTGCGTTCTACTGCGCGCAAGATGACCGTGCGCTACGCCTTGGCATCGGAGGCGGGCGCCAACACTGCTCGGCATCGTGTCGAGCCCGAGGACCTGGGCAATGGTCACATGCTCTACGAACTGCCACTTGGCTTCAAGGAGGGCGCGTCTCGAAAACCAAAACCGGGCTTCCGAGGCCGCTTGCAAGTGACAGCCTCACGTTGGAATGCCGACTAAGGATGACCGCAGTTCTTTGGCAATTCGTTCACCCCCGGCACATGGTCGGATCCGCCAGTGCGTTCACGCCGAAATCCGCTCCACGGCCGCTTTCAACAGCGGCATGAAGAAGCTGCCGCTGGTGCAACGCGCCTGAAATTCCACCCTGGTTTCGCTGCCGTTCGGTGAAGGCTGTAACAGTAGATGGCATCGGTTTTGCATTCCGTGGAGGCGAATTGTCCCGGGGCGTGACGGCCTCGTTCGGCTCATGGCGAGCGTGGCACCTCCCTGGCTGCTATTGTTGAGGTCTTGGTCAATCACTTGTTTCAAAGCCGAGCCGCCACAATACCTGTCGATTAGCTGTCGGCGGGTTATCTATGGACCATGCGGACGGATGGCTGGAACGGCTGAGTTTTCTTTTGGCACGATATGACCACTTGCGAGAAATTCCACATCCTGCATCTCTGTGAGGTGCCCGAGGCCCAATCGATGCTGGCTCATTCGACCCTGGCCGAATGGTTCATCGAAGAGTGGACTCCCTGGTACGGGCCGGCGGGTCAGGGCGATGCCGTCGCCGATCTTGCCGCCTGCAAGAACCGCGACGCACTGCCGCTGTGTTTGCTGGCGCTGAACGCCGAAGGCGAGGTGCTGGGCACGGCAGCATTGAAGGCCGACTCGGTCGGCAGCGCGCACGCGGCGGGGCCATGGCTGGCGGCGCTGCTGGTGGGCCAGCCCTATCGCGGCAAGGGTATTGCGACCGCGCTCGTCGCGGCCGTCGAGAACGAGGCGGCACGTATGGGCTTCGATGCGATCTATACCTCGACCGACAGCGCCGAAGGCCTTGTCACACGGCGTGGTTGGCGGGCTGTCGGGACGAGCCGGTCGCTGAGGGGCGCGGTTGCGATTTATCGCTGGCGGAACCCGAATCGCCCGCAAGAAAGCGAGGCGCGATGACTCTCTCGACACCGCGCCCTGTTGCAGGATCGAGCACCATGGCAGGCTGTCGGACGCGTCGCGCGCCTGGTCGGCGCTGGAAACCCACTCGTTTTGGTTTCAGACTTCGCCGCGTCGAGACTTAACGGGTCGGAGCGTGAGGGACGTTGATGAGAGCGCATGGACAGGCCGTCGCCGTGGTTTGCCTGGTCCTTGTGTCGCTCCTGGCGGCGCGGGAACCGGCGGGCGCAATGGAGGTCGTGCATTTTCCCAGCGCGGTCCTGCCGCCCAGCGCCTTAAAGGTGAAACTGGCCAAGGACCAGGGCAAGGAATTGAAAGCGGAACCGGGCCTGGCGATCTGGGGGCACCTCGGCAAGCCGAAGGGAGCGGGGCCCTTTTCGGCCGTCGTGATGATGCACGGCTGCTCGGGCATCTTTCCGGTGCATGTCGCCTGGGCCCGGCTGTTGAACGACCTGGGTTATGTCACGCTGATCCTCGACAGCTTTCGTCCGCGCAGCGTCTTCAATGTTTGTTTTGGTCTGCCGGGCGTGGCCTCCCCGGCCAAGTGCGCGCTCGACGCACATGGCGCGCTGGCCTACTTGCGCGATCTGGATCCGGTCGATGCCGCGCGCGTTGGCCTTATTGTCTGGTCGCATGGTGGCATTTCCACCCTGGACGCGGTCAGCGCCTCCGGCATCGCCGAGCGGCTGCCTTACGATTTCAAGGCCGCGGTTGCCTTCTATCCCTTTTGCATCAGCCCACGCAGCTACGACCTGCCAATTCTCATCCTGATTGGCGAGGCCGACGACTGGACACCTCAAAGCTATTGTCAGGATTTGCTGGCGCATAGCCGCAAAGGCAGCAATTCGGTCGAGCTCATCGTCTATCCCGGCGCCTTCCACGCCTTCGACGTGCCGTCGCTGCGTAAGGGCTGGCGGCTCGAGGGCCCCGGTGGTCTGTGATACTGACTTCAATACGACGAGGCGGCGCACAAGGATTCGATCGAGCAGGTCAAGGCGTTCCTCGCAAAACAACTGCCGCCGCAATAGTTGTGATATCGGCTGTTGTGGTCCGCGCCGGGCAGTTCAGACAGGCGCCCGCGAAAAGGCGGCCAGTTCCTTGGGCGAGCGAATGTGAACGATGGTCTTTGCCGCTCGGCGTGTGTCGATCGCCGCCAGCAGCTTGGGCCGCATCTCGCGATGCAGCCCCCACATCATGCGGTAGAGGCGAAAGGTCACGGGCAGCATGGGGCAACCCTCGGGGCCATCCGGCCGGCCCCAAAGGATCGACTTCACCTGGCGTTTCGTTGCCCACCAGACATGCACCCACAGCGGATGGTCGACGAAGATGATGGTGTCGGCGGCGTCGAAGCGCCGCTCGATGGCCGCCCAGGGACCAAAGCCATCGATGATCCAGGACTCGGTTTCGAGCAGAGCATCGTGGGCGGCGTCGAACTCGACATCGGGGGTCGGCACCCAGCCGGGCCGCCATTGCAACTGATCGACGGGATGATAGGGCAAGCCCAGCGCCTCGGCGAGCGCCCGGCTCAGCGTCGATTTACCACCTCCGGCGTTCCCGATCACGGCGACACGTGTCATCTGCTCAGGATAACGCAATCCGCGGCGCTTCCAAGCCTGCGTCCCGTCCGTCCGGCACGGCGGGGTAGCCTGGTGATGTCGTTGCCGATAGTCTGGGCGCCGAGCAGCCGATCCGTCTGCCGATCCGCGCCCCTCACGTCGGGTCCGATGTCGGGGATTCGGTCCTTAGCGAGTCGATGAACGAGAGCACGCTTTCCTGACAGCCGCCGATGTTCTCGTGCAGGATACCGTGCCGTTTTGCCTCCACCATCTCCAAAACTTTTCTCTCGGATCCGAGGCCCTTCATGATGATCTCCGCACTTTTCGGATCGATGATCGGATCCTCGGTCGCATGCACGACGAGGGCCGGGGCAGACACCGACGGTAGGGCCCGTATCAGGCTATCCACCGTCTGGCGAAGTTCGTAGAGCCCGCGGATCGGGATGTTCCGGTAGTTGACGTCCGGGTGTTCGGATTCGTTCAGCCGAAAGGGCATCACGCCTTCCAAGCTGGGCACCCAGCTCGCAATCGTATTGGCGCCGTGCAACAGCGGCACGAACACGAGATTTCGATTGGTGAATCTGACCGGCGCGGAGATCGCAGCCACTCCGGCGAGTTTTTCCGGCCGCTCGGCCGCCATCTGCAGAACCAAGCTGCCACCGGTCGAGAATCCGACCAGGCAGACCCGGTCGACGAAGGCCGACATGATCCGATAGCTGCGT
>JAJFGM010000402.1 GCA_021776145.1 Kiloniellaceae bacterium
TTTGCTGCGCTTGGGTTGCCTGCTTCGCTTGGGTTGTCTGGATCGTCGTTGCCGCTTCGGCGCGCGGCGGTTCTTCGCCTTGCTGCAATTCCTCGAGCTTGATCTTGGCAAGGCCTGAAAAAAGGCCGTCCGGATAGCGCGAAAGATACTCCCTGAACACCGAGGAATTGCGACTTGCCGAGATCGATTGCCAGAACGCCAATTCCAAGGACCGTTCATCAAACCCAGTTGCTTCCGATGCGGCGGAGTCTTCAGGCAAGGTCGCCTCGGACCCGGCTGTTGTCTCGGCGAGCGGCACGGTCGGTGCCCTGGGCAGGAGGAACACAAAATCGCCCTGGTCGTATTTCGGATCGCGCAGCTTGCCGCCGCGCGGCGTCTGGGCACCCTGGCTCAGGTTGATCACCCGGTCTTCCAGGTAGAAGCTCAGCTCGGTACCGGTCAGGTAGCCATCGCGGTTGGCGTCCGCCGTCTCCTCGCCCTTCAGAGCGCGCAGGAACAGGGTGCGGAAGGCGCCGTCGTCGGAGACCTTCTGGTCGGCGTCGCCCGAAGTCAGGAACTGGCGAACCGGTCGCTTCACCGCCGCGGTGATCGCCGCCGGCGGCCGCGACCGCTGGCTGTTGAAGACCGTTCCGGCAAAGCAGCTGTCGAACACCGCCAGCACGTGCTTGGACTCGGCGATCCTGACCATGGAGCCGATGTCGCCCATGTGAAGCGCGGCAAAGTTGAACTCGGGGCTGCCCGGCAGGGGGGCGTCGGCGGGTACCAGATAACCCTCGCCGCTTTTTGTGTGTCCGTGGCCGGCAAACCAAACGAACAGCCGCGCCTGCGGATCCTTGCCCTTGAAGGCGAAAAACCGCCGCAGCGCAATGCGCAGCTGCGACCCCGTCACGTCGGTCAAGAGTTCGACTTCGAAGCCCTGCTTGCGCAGCTCGTCGGCTACCAGTTCAGCGTCCTTGATGGCGTTCGAAAGGCGCGGCCAGCCGCCCGTGTAGTTGTCGATACCGATGACCAGGGCATAGCTGGCGCCATACAGCCGCCAGCGATCGACCACCGGCGCGCCCGGTTGGTCGCTCTCGCGAAACTCGACGTATACTCCCGTATCGGTCGCCGCTTGCGCGGCCACTGCCGCAATCAGAGAAACTAACCCCAACAGTGCGCCGATAAGGGCTCTTTGAAGGAGAGGCATCAAAGCATCCGCTTCCGAACCAGATTTTTATCGGCTTATTCTATCCGACTATCCGTGCGTCGACCTAGAAAACTGAGCCCGGGTGTCGACATCGACCGCGTCGCTGTCGTTTCGGTCCTCGGGCGATGATGATTTTGAGAGGATATAGAGCCTGCTCAGGATCACACCCGAGCGTCAGCCGCCTGCCCATGTGAGGGCCGATTTCCGGGGCAATGCCGGCGATTTCGGTTCGATTCCGATCATCTCAGCACGGAAGTCCGCAGCTGAAGGTAAAGTGGAGACTAGAGAGCAAGTTCCGAAGCGGTCGGGTAGCAGGGCTGTTCACCCCATCAAATCTTGCATTCCGCGCTCGTTGGTCAACACTCGGATTTGCCAACTCGTCCTGTGGATGGCTGAGGCGAGGAGGCGAGAATTGACCAGATCTTCGAAGCCCTCTCATCTCCGGCTTTGCCGGTGTCTCCTTACACGACCCCGAATGCCATCATGGCGTTGGCGACTTTCTGGAAGCCGGCGATGTTGGCACCACGGACGTAGTTGCAGTAGCCGTCGTCCTCCAATCCCGCGGCGTGGCAGCGGCTGTGGATGCCGTCCATGATCTCGCGCAGCAAATTCCGCAGTTCCTCCTGGGCCCAGGAGCGTCGCGCGGACTTCTGGCTCATCTCCAGGCCCGACATGGCGACGCCGCCGGCGTTGGCGGCCTTGGATGGGCCAAAGAGGATCCTGGATCGGAGAAAAACGTCGATACCCTCGATCACGGTCGGCATATTGGCGCCTTCCGAGACCGCCATACAGCCGTTGGCTATCAGTGCCTTGGCGTCGTCCGCGGAAATTTCATTCTGTGTCGCACAGGGTATGGCAAGGTCACAGGGCACGTTCCAGGGCCGCGTGCGCTCATGGAAGTCGGCGGTCTTGAAGTGATCGGCGTACTCCGAAATGCGGCCTCGGCGGACACCCTTGAGCTCTTTGATCCAAGCCAGTTTTTCCGCGTCGATACCATCTCTGTCGTGGATGAAGCCACCGGAGTCCGAAAGCGTGAGAACCTTGCCGCCGCGGTGGATGATCTTCTCGGCGGCAAAGGTAGCGACGTTGCCCGAACCCGAGATGGCGACCGATTTGCCTTCGATGGCATCGCCCTTGCTGTGCAGCATGTCCTCCAAGAAGTAGACGGCGCCGTAGCCGGTGGCCTCGGGACGCATTTCGCTGCCGCCGTATTCCATGCCCTTGCCGGTGAGCGTGCCGGTGAACTGGTTGGTGATGCGTTTGTATTGACCGAACATGTAGCCGATCTCGCGCGCCCCGACGCCGATATCGCCGGCCGGGATGTCGGTGTCGGCACCGACATGGCGGAAGAGTTCAGTCATGAAGGATTGGCAAAAACGCATGACCTCGTTATCCGACTTGCCCTTGGGATTGAAGTCGGCGCCGCCCTTGCCGCCGCCCATGGGCAGCCCGGTCAGCGAGTTCTTGAAGGTCTGCTCGAAGGCCAGGAACTTGAGGATCGATTGATTGACCGAGGGGTGAAAGCGCAGCCCCCCCTTGTAGGGACCAATGGCGTTGTTGTTCTGCACGCGATAGCCTCGATTGACCCGAACGTTGCCGTCGTCGTCGGCCCAGCAAACGCGGAATGACACCACCCGGTCGGGCTCGGCCATACGTTCGAGAATTTGGGCTTCCATGTAGGATGGCTTGTCCTGGATCCACGGAATGATGTCCGCCGATACTTCCCGGACGGCCTGATGAAATTCCGTTTCGCCCGGATTGCGGTCGATGACACCTTGCATGAAGGTTTCAATGTCGGTCGAGCGTTTGGCGCACATGACTTGTCTTACTCCCAAAAGATCTGCGGCGGCTGAGCCTTCCCAGACAACCGTTAGATCCGAAATGTCGGAACAAATTGGCTTGAAGGTGTTTGCATTCTAGGGAACTTTGGAATGCCATGAAATCCCTCACGCTAGCTAATTCCGACAACGCGATAGAAACGGTTTCGTACCACTGGGTGTGGTCCGGACGCAAAGGGCGATCATCGCTTTCACGCTATCGGGTGGTTGGCGGAGTCCAGGCGACAGGGCCCGATCAAGGCCGATATCGCCCTCGGCAGCCGGCCGTGCTAACGTTCCTTGAAGGTTAGGAGGTTTCGATAGGGAAATCACGGCCTCGAACGGAGCGCTGTCGTGGTCATGGGGTTTTTTTCGCCGCATGGATTTATCTGTCGCGCAACAGCGGTCTCCCATCCCGGGAAAATCGGAAATGGGACGCCGTTTGTAGCCGATGTCGACGGATGCGGCAGTCTCATTGGGACGAATAAGGACAAGGCGATCCACACACCCGCAATCTTCAGGGGCACCCTACCCACCCCGCGGTCGTGCTGCGCTGGAAGGCATGACCGAAATCCGGTTGGCGTCCTTGATAAGACTCGCTTGCTTCGGGCAGGTGATTTTTCGGACCGGCCGATCTGATCTGCTGAATTTCGATGACCGACTTGCAAACCGATGAAACGAGCCGCGTTGATCCGCGGGCTC
>JAJFGM010000403.1 GCA_021776145.1 Kiloniellaceae bacterium
CGCACCACGGTCTCGCCATTGGCAGTGAAGCGGAAATGCCCTGGCTCGATAATTCCCGCGTGCACCGGGCCAACGGGGATCTGGTGAAGGCTTTCCCCCTCTACCGGGAGAAACATGTAGGGCGCGCCGGCAACATCGCCCCGACTAGTGGGCGCGAGCGGCGAACGGACAGCCCAACGGCCATGATCGAGCCATGGGCGTGTGTCCGGCAGCCCCTCGGGCATCAATCCAAAGAGGTCGCGTGCGGCTCTCTCGAGCCGCGACGCGGGTGCGTGCCGCGCCCCGACCGACGGAAACCGACGGTTGGAACAGTCGAGGCTGACAACGCCGATGTCATGGGGTTGTTCTGCGAGCAACGCCATATGCACGGCGTCCGGTTCGCCCCACAGCCCAAGCAGCGTCCAGTGGCCTTCGGCGAGTTGGTCGGTGGCAAACGCCCAAACCGTCGGATCGACGACGGCGCGCGGCCAGGGCCGATGCTCCGGGACACATTCCCCTTCGAGAATCAAATCAATCAGTGCCGGCAAGGGCTTCTCCCTGATCTCAGCCAAGAGCCCGAGCGACTTGTTGGAACCAAGCGACGAGCGGCGGTGGCAGATAAAAGCCCGCCGCAAGCACCAGAGCCAGGTGGGCGAACATCGGAACGTAAGACGCTTTAACCGGTGCCGTGCTGCCGACGGGTTCGCCGAAGGCGAGGCCGCTGACCCGCAACAGCAGGGCGCCGAAAGCGACGAGCAATCCAAAGACAAGCGGAACCGCCAAAAGCGGCGCGCGAGCGAAGGTCGAACTGACGACCAAGAACTCGCTCATGAAAATGCCGAGCGGAGGCAACCCGGCGATCGCCACGACGCCAACGACCAGCGACCAGCCGAGCCAGGGGTGGGTTTCGGTCAAGCCACGGATATCGGCGATCTTTTGCGTTCCCTTGACCTGGGCTATGTGTCCGACAGCGAAGAAGATCGCCGACTTGGTCAGGCTATGCATGGTCATGTGCAAAAGGCCGGCGAAGTTGGCAAGTGGGCCGCCCATGCCGAATGCAAAGGCTATGATACCCATGTGTTCGATCGACGAATAGGCGAACATGCGCTTAATGTCGCGTCGCCGGTAAAGCATGAAGGCGGCAAAGACCAGAGAGGTCAGCCCCATGGTCACCATTAGGGGCCCCGGCGTCAGCGCGTTGGTGTTCGCCGCGAGCAGAAGTTTGAAACGCAGAACGGCGTAAAGCGCGACATTCAACAGCAATCCCGACAGAACGGCCGAAATCGGTGTCGGACCCTCGGCATGGGCGTCCGGCAACCACGCATGCAAGGGGGCAAGCCCCACTTTGGTTCCGTATCCCAAGAGGAGAAACACGAAGGCAACGTTGAGCAGAGCCGGATCGAAAGCCGCCGCACGTTCAACCAACAGTGTCCAGGTCATGGCGTCCAGGCCTTCGCCCACCACCGGGACGGCCGCCATATAGATGAGAATGGTACCGAAGAGGGCGAAAGCGATGCCAACGCTGCCAAGGATGAAATACTTCCAGCCGGCCTCCAGCGCCTCGTGCGTACGATAGATGCCGACCATCAGTACAGTGGTAAGCGTTGCAAGTTCTATCGCGACCCACATGAGCCCGATGTTGTTGGCGACCAGGGCCAAATTCATAGCGAACAAAAGAACCTGATACATGGCGTGGTAAAAGCGTAGATAGACCGGAGTCAGCCGGCCGGTCTCAAGTTCGTGAGCGATGTAGCTGGCGCTGAAAACGCTGGTCGTAAAGCCGACAAAGGTGTTGAGGACGATGAAAACGATATTGAGGTCGTCGACCAGCAGATACTGACCGGGCTCGGGCCGTTCGATGAATAAGACGGATGCCGCCGCCAGAAACGTGAGGAACGCAGCAACCACATTCAGCCGGGCGGTTAGACGGTAGTTCGGCGAAAGCGCAAGCACGGCGGCTGCCACGATCGGGATCAAAAGCACAGCCGCGATGGGGGCCATCGCAAAGTCCGTCACTGCCGATCTCCGCGAAAGCGGTCGAGGACATGAACATCGACAGTGTCGAAACGTTCGCGAATGCGGAACAGGAATATACCAATGACGATAAAGGCGATAAGAATCGAAAAAGCGACGCTGATCTCGACGACGAGCGGCATGCCTTTGGCACCGGTCGACGCCAATACGAGGCCGTTCTCCAATGACATGAAACCGACGACCTGACTGACCGCGTTGCGCCGCATGATCATCATCAGGAGACCGAGGAGGACGACCGACAGCGCAAAAGCAAGATCCTCTCGCGCAAGCGGGTCGGCCTCGGCGGTAACACGCAGCATGACCACCATGGACAGCGCGACGAGGCCCATGCCCACCAACATGGTCAGGCCGACACCGACCACGGTTTCGATTTCCCGATGAATCCCCAGGCGCTGGATGATTTTATGCAGCACGACCGGGATGACGATCGCCTTGAAAGACAAGGCGATGGCGGCGGTTACATAGAGATGCGGCGCATCGTGGATATGGGCCTGCCAGGCAACCGAGAGCGCCAGGATAAAAGCGTGCAGGGCAAAGACATTCAGCACCGCGTAAAGCCGGTCCTGGTAAAGCAGCATGAAGCTCACCAGGACTAGTCCGCCGGCCAGGAGATGGGCGATATCGAAGGCAATTCGTTCCATCTAGAGGCTCCTCGATACAAATAGCAGCAGCGTCCCAAGGAAGCCCAGCATCAGCGCGGCGCCGAGGAATTCCGGCACGCGAAAAACCCGCATCTTGGCGACTGATGTTTCGAACAGCGCGAGCAGAAAGCCGCCCACGGCAAGTTTGGCTACGTACGCCAGCGCGCCGATGGCGTGGGCCTGAAACCCCTCGTCCCAGGTTGCCAGCCCCCAGGGCATAAAAACGCACGCGATTAACGAGACATAGAGCAGGAGTTTGAGCGAAGCGGCAAACTCGATCATCGCCAGGTGGCGCCCGGAATACTCCAGGACCATGGCCTCATGCACCATGGTGAGTTCCAGATGGGTCGCTGGATTGTCGACAGGGATGCGGCCGTTCTCGGCGATCGCCACCATGATCAGTGCCGTCAGAGCCAATCCGAGCGAGACGCGCAGGCCGACCTCCGGAGACGCCATGAAAGCGACGATCGTCGCCAGCTGGGTTGAGCCGGCTACGAGCGCGAGCGTGAAGACGA
>JAJFGM010000404.1 GCA_021776145.1 Kiloniellaceae bacterium
TGGGGATTAATTCACCGTTCATGCCGTGCTCTTCGAGCGGCCGTATTCGGATCAAAAAGCAGCCGCTCAAGTGGCCACTTGACAGACCGATCTCGGGTATTCGGGTTCAAACTGAGACACTACTGTCCAGTTTGCCGGCTTGACTCCTGGCGTTGCAAGGATTAGAACAAAAAGAGAACAAATAAGAGAACACGAGCAAAAAGACATGGCCGTTCCGCCGCTTAGACAGGAAACCCGGTCGCCGCCCGCACCCCGAATCGAGTCTCGATTCGGGTCCGGCACCGGGGCTCGCCGCGAGTCCCAGACCGAGTCGCTCCCCGGGTCCCGCTTCGCGCCCCCGGCCGTGACACGGCTCGATGCCTTGCGGGCGCGGATTCGCACGCTGGAACGCGGTGCCGGCGCGGCGGTTTTGCGCAGCCTGCCTTTGGACGCAGCGGCCCTGGATGCGCATTTGCCCGGCGGCGGGCTGCAGCTTGGTGCGCTGCACGAGATCGAGGGCGAGCGCGCGGAATGGGACGACGGCGTGGCAAGCGGCTTCTGTCTGGCCGTTCTGGCCCGCCTGATGGCGGTTGAACGCGGTCGCGTTCTGTGGGTCTCGCGCCACAGCGACCTCTATATGCCGGGTCTGGTCTCGCTCGGCCTCGATCCGGCGCGCCTGCTTTTGGTGCAGGCGCGCGATAGCGACGAGATCGCCTGGGCCATGGAAGAGGGTCTGCGCTGCCCGAGTCTGGCGGCGGTGGTGGGTGAAACCGAGGGATTAAGCCGCCAGGCCGGCCGACGCCTGCAGCTGGCGGCCGAACAGGGCGGCGTCACGGCCTTTGCCCTGGGCCGCCGTTTGCGGCCGCGACGCGATGCCGGGCCGAGCGCCGCCGCCACCCGCTGGCGCGTCAGCGCCGCCCCTGCGGCGCGGCGCGGCGGACCCGGGTTCCCGACCGCCGATTTTCCGACCGCCAATTTTGCGAGCGACGAAGTCGTCGCCGGCTGGGGCGCGCCGCGCTGGCGGCTCGAGCTTCTGCGCTGCCGCGGCGCGGCCCCCGCGGCATGGCTACTGGATTGGTCGCGGGCCGCGAAAGGAGAAAAGCATGCGCCGGGTGGTTTCGCTCTGGCTACCACGCTTTGCGACGGACCGTCAGAGGCGGGGGATGCGCCGCACTACGGGTGGGACAATTGCGGGCAGGGTAATTGCGGGTAGGGTAATTACGGGCAGGGTAATTACGGGCAGGGTAATTACGGGCAGAACAGCGACCGACGCCTGGCGGGCTGAGCCGCTGGCACTGGTCGCCCAGGAGCGCGGGCGTCTGACCCTCGCCGCGGTCGATGCCGCGGCCGAAGCGGGTGGGCTGTCCCCCGGCCAACCCCTGGCCGACGCCCGCGCTCTATTGCCCGCTCTCAAGACTCTGCCGCACGACCCGCAAGGCGACGGTGCGGCACTCGAGCGGCTGGCCGACTGGTGCGGCCGCTACAGCCCCTGGACCGCTCCCTGTTCCAGCCGCGAGGGCAGCGGTTTCGCCTTTGGCGGTGCCGGCGGACTGCTGCTCGACGTCACCGGCTGTTGTCACCTCCTGTTGCGCCAAAGCCGCGCTGGCGAAGCCGGTGGCGATACCAGTGGCGATACCGGTGGCGATACCGGCGGCGATGCCGGCAAGCGCCAGGGTAAGGGCGATAGTGAGAGCGAGGGCGAGGCGGCGCTGCTGGGCGACCTCCTGGCCCGCCTCGCGGCCGTCGGCTTCGAGGCCCGTGCCGGGCTCGCCGACAGCCCGGGCGCGGCCTGGGCCCTGGCGCGCTTTGCCACGACGTCGGCCCAGCCGTGGATCCGCGTCGCCGCCGGCCAGACCTGGCAGGCCATTGCCCCCCTGCCGCCGGCGGCCCTGCGCCTGCCCGAGGTGACGGTGGAACTGGTGGCGCGCTTCGGCCTGACACGCCTGTCGGATTTGGCGCGCTTGCCGCGTGCCGCTTTGGCGCCGCGGTTCGGCGCTCTGGTGGCGCGCCGCCTCGACCAGGTTCAGGGCCGCGAGGCCGAGCCGATCTCGCCACGCCGGCCGGTGCCGCAACAGCTGGCGCGTCGGCTCTTCGCCGAACCCATCGCCAGCGCCGGGATCGACGCCGCCGTGACCCAGGCCCTGGCGGAGCTGATGCGAGAGCTGTGCCGGCACCTGGAAGATCAGGGTCTGGGCGCTCGCCGCCTCGAGCTGACCTGTTACCGGGTTGATGCCAGCCTGCAGCGCCTTGCCGTCGGCACCAGCCGGCCGAGCCGCGAAGAGCGGCACTTGCTGCGGCTTTTCGACAACCGGCTGGAGGGGCTCGATCCGGGTTTCGGCTTCGAGGCCATGACGCTGTCGGCGCCGATCGTCGAGCCCTTGGGCGCCCGTCAGTTCGGGTTGCCCGCGGCGCGGGCCGCCGATAGATCTCAGGTCGCCTCGTGGGCCGAACCCGCGCCTGTCCCGCACTCGACATCCCGGCCCGACCGCCACGCCGTAGAGGCCGCCCCCAGGGGGCGCGACCCCAGGGAGGTCGCCCCCAGGGAGGCCGATGCTGAAAGTCTGGCGGCGCTGGTCGACCGCCTTGGCGCGCGCCTCGGCCTGGAGCGCGTGCGCCGCCCGCTGCCGCGGGCCAGCCACATCCCCGAGCGTGCCCAACGGCTGCTGCCGGTAGCGCTCGCCGAAAAAGTGGCCCCCAACAATAAGAAGAACACCAATAGGAAGCGCAGCCCTAAGAAAAACGCCAAAAAGAAAAACGCCAGTGGCGAAGCGGACGGAGGACTGCTCGCCGGCGCGATGGTTTGGCGTCGTGGGCCGGCCCGGCCGCTGCGTCTCTTGCCGCGGCCGGAGCCGGTGGAGGCGGTGGCGCTGTTGCCCGACCATCCACCGGCGCGCTTTCGCTGGCGCCGCCTGCTGCACGAGGTGGTGCGGGCGGAAGGACCGGAGCGGCTGAGCCCGGAATGGTGGGTGCCGCGGCCGGACGGCGACGAAGAATGTGCCCGCGACTACTTTCGTGTCGAGGATCGCGACGGCCGCCGCTACTGGCTTTACCGCAGCGACAACCGCTGGTTCCTGCACGGCCTCTTCGCATGAGTGACAAAGCCCGGACCAATACCGATACCGATACCAATACCGATACCGATGCCGAGAGCGCGAAGGGCACGAACGTCGCGCCGCTGCCGGACGTCACCGCCTCGCTGCCGAAACGGCGGCCGCACGCCGGGCAGGGGCCGGAAAAGCCAGGCGCGCCAAAAGACCGGCATCGAGATGCCCCCGCCTATGCCGAGCTGGCGGTGACCAGCAACTATTCTTTCCTGCGCGGTGCCTCGCATCCGGGCGAGCTGGTAACGGCGGCAGCGGCCCTGGGCCTGGCCGCCATCGGCATCGCCGACCGCAATTCCCTGGCCGGCGTGGTGCGCGGCCATGTCGCGGCGAAGCAGGCCGGCCTCAAGTTTCTCGTCGGCACGCGGCTGGTTCCCGAGGACGCGCCGGAGATTCTCTGTTATCCGCGCGACCGTGCCGCCTATGGCCGACTGTGCCGGCTTTTGACCCTGGGCAAGCGCCGCGCCGGCAAGGGCGAATGCCGCCTGACCCTGGCCGACATCGAAGCCCAGGGCGACGGCCAGGAACTGATCCTGCTGCCGGGTGCCGACCCGACGCCGCGGCATCTGGAGGCGCCCTTGAAGCGCCTCGCCGCGCGCTTTCCCGGCGCCGTCTCGCTGGCGGCGCCGGCGCTTTACCGCGGCGACGACGCGGCGCGCCTGGCGTTGCTGGCGGCCCTGGCCGAGGACTGTGGCGCGCCGCTGCTGGCCGTCGGCGACGCCCTCATGCACCACCCCGGCCGCAAGCCGCTGCTCGACGTGGTGACCTGCATCCGCGAGGGCTGCGGCATCGACGACGCCGGTTACCGCCTCGAAGCCAACGCCGAACGCCACCTGAAGTCACCCGAGACCATGGCGCATCTCTTCCGCGCCTACCCCGAAGCGCTGGCGCGCGGCCTGGAAGTCGCCGCGCGCTGTCGCTTCAGCCTCGAGGAGCTGCGCTACGAGTATCCCGAAGAGATCACCAGCGACGGCCGCGGCCCGCAGGAGGAACTGGAACAGCTGACCCGGCGCGGCGCCGCGCGGCGCTATCCCGGCGGCGTGCCGGCCAAGGTCGAGGCGCAGATCGGGCACGAGCTGGCGCTGATCGCCGAGCTCGATTACGCGCCCTATTTCCTCACCGTCGAGGACATCGTGCGTTTCGCGCGCGGCCGCGGCATCCTCTGCCAGGGCCGCGGTTCGGCCGCCAACTCGGCGGTCTGCTATTGCCTGGGGATCACCGCCGTCGACCCCTCGCGTCTCGATCTGCTGTTCGAGCGTTTCGTCTCGGCCGAGCGCGACGAGCCGCCCGACATCGACGTCGACTTCGAGCACGAACGGCGCGAGGAGGTGATCCAATACATCTACAAGAAGTACAGCCGCGAGCGCGCCGGGCTGACCGCCACGGTGATCCACTACCGCAGCCGCCGGGCGATCCGCGAGGTCGGCAAAGCCATGGGGCTCAGCGAGGATACGGTGAGCGCCATGGTCGGTACCGTCTGGGGCTGGAGCGAGGGCGGCATTGACGACGCCTCGGTGCGCCAGGCCGGACTCGACCCCAGCGACCGGCGGCTGCGGCTGACCCTGGAGTTGATCGCCGAGCTGCGCGGTTTTCCACGCCATCTGTCGCAGCATGTCGGCGGTTTCGTCATGACCCGCGGGCCCCTGTGCGAGCTGGTGCCGATCGAAAACGCCGCCATGGCCGACCGCACCGTCATCGAATGGGACAAGGACGACCTCGACGCTCTCGGCATCCTCAAGGTCGACGTGCTGGCGCTCGGCATGCTGACCTGCTTGAAAAAAGGCTTCGATCTTCTGACCCGCCACTACGGCCGCGGCTACAGCCTGGCGACGGTGCCGGCCGAGGAGGCGGGCGTCTACGACATGCTCTGCAAGGGCGATTCCGTCGGCGTCTTTCAGGTCGAAAGCCGGGCCCAGATGTCGATGCTGCCGCGCCTCAAGCCGCGCGACTTCTACGACCTGGTGATCGAGGTGGCGATCGTCCGCCCGGGACCGATCCAGGGCGACATGGTGCATCCCTACCTGCGCCGCCGCAACGGCGAGGAAAAGGTCGACTATCCTTCGGAAGAGCTGCGCCGGGTGCTCGGCAAGACGCTGGGCGTGCCGCTGTTCCAGGAACAGGCCATGTCGATCTCCATCGTTGCCGCCGGCTTCAGCCCTTCGGAGGCAGACAGC
>JAJFGM010000405.1 GCA_021776145.1 Kiloniellaceae bacterium
GAGCATGACGCCCGGCCGGTCGTTGTCGGCGAAGACCAGGGGACGCTCCATGGCGCCGGTGGCGAGCACGACGCGTTTGGCGCGCAGCAGCCACAGGCGCTGACGCGGCAATCCCGCGGCTTCGCCCGCGACCTCCTGCACCAGACCGATCAGGTTCTGGTCGTAATAGCCGAAGGCCGTGGTCCGCTTGAGGACCGTCACCTCTTCCATCTCGGCCAGGCGGTGGCCGGCGCGGGCGATCCAATCATCGGCCGGCTGATCGTCGATGCGCTCGCCCCCACCCGCGAGGCTGGCACCCACGAGGCTGCCACCGAGCACCTCGCCGGCCTCGGCCAGCACCACGCGGGCGCCGCCGCGCCCGGCCGCCAGCGCCGCCATCAGTCCGGCCGGGCCGCCGCCGACCACCAGCACGTCGCAATGGGCGTGGTGTTTCTCATAGGCATCGGGGTCGGGCTGGCGCGGCGCCTCGCCCATGCCGGCCATGCGGCGGATGACCCGCTCGTAGCTGTGCCACAGCCGCGCCGGGTGCATGAAGGTCTTGTAGTAGAAGCCGGCCGGCAAAAGCCGCGAGGCGAAATTGTTGACGGCGCCGAGATCGAAACCAACCGAGGGCCAGCAGTTCTGCGAACGTGCCACAAGCCCTTCGCGCAAGACCACCTCGGTGGCGCGGATGTTGGGCTCGCTCTCGGCGCCGCTGCCGAGCTGGACCAGGGCGTTTGGCTCTTCCGGGCCCGCCGTCATGATGCCGCGCGGGCGGTGATACTTGAAGCTGCGGCCGATCAGGCGCACGCCGTTGGCAAGCAGGGCCGAGGCCAGGCTGTCGCCGGCATAACCCTCGAGCGTCTCGCCGTTGAAGCTGAAGGAGAGCGGCCGCGAGCGGTCGATCGCGCCGCCCGCGTCGAGGCGGAAGGGCTGCCGGCTCACGTTTCGTCACTCCCCGTCGAATCGAAATCGGCGTCCACGGGCCCCGTCGCCAGGATATCGTGGTTGCGCGTGTCGCGCCGCGCCTTGAACCAGCTGCGGCAGCCGCCGCTGTGCTGCCACAGCTCATCGTGCGGGCCCTTGCGGTTGTCGCGCAGATAGAGGTGTTCGTGCCACTCCGCGTCGCTCAGCGCGTCGGGATCGGCCGGACGCGCCTTGCCGGCATCGCCACCGTAGGTGAATTCGATCTGCGCGCGGGGCCCGCACCAGGGGCAGGTGATGAGCAGCATGTCTAGTGGCTCCGCACAGTCAGTGGGCGCCCGGAGTCGGCCCGGCGCCCTTTTCGTCGATGACATATCCCTCGGCGAAGCGCTCCAGGGTGTAGGCCTCGTTGAAGGGATGCGGGTTGTCGTTGGCGATGGTGTGGGCATAGACCCAGCCCGACCCGGGGGTCGCCTTGAAGCCGCCGTAACACCAGCCGCCGTTGATGTAGAAGCCGTCGAGCGGGGTCTTGCAGATGATCGGCGAGCCGTCCATCGACATATCCATGATGCCGCCCCAGGTGCGCATCAGGCGCAGCCGTCCGAAGGTGGGAAACAGCGCCAACACCGAAGCCACGACGTGTTCGATGATCGGCAGGTTGCCACGCTGGGCAAAGGAGTTGTAACCGTCGAGATCGCCGCCCATGACCAGCTCGCCCTTGTCGGACTGGCTGATGTACATATGCGTCGCGCCCGAGGTGACGACGGTATCGAGCACCGGTTTCAAGGGTTCCGACACCATGGCCTGCAGCAGGTGGGATTCGATCGGCAGCCTGAGGCCGGCCATCTCGGCGAGTTGGCTGGTGTGGCCGGCGACGGCGATACCGACCTTGGCGGCGGCGATCTCGCCCTTTGTCGTCTCGACCCCGACGACCCGGCCACCCGCGCGCTTGATGCCGGTGACCTCGCAATTCTGGATGATGTCGACACCCAGGGCGTCGGCGGCCCGGGCGTAGCCCCAGGCAACGGCGTCGTGGCGGGCGGTGCCGCCGCGCGGCTGCAGCAGCCCGCCGTGCACCGGAAAGCGCGCCTTTTGTGAACAGTCGAGCAGCGGCACCATGGCGGCGACGGCCGCGCGATCCAGCAGTTCCGCGTCGATGCCGTTCAGCCGCATGGCGTTGCCGCGCCGCGCGAAGCTCTCCATCTGGCCGTCGCTGTGCGCCAGGTTGAGCACGCCGCGCTGCGAGAACATGACGTTGTAGTTGAGGTCCTGGCTAAGGCCCTCCCACAGCTTCAGCGAATGCTCGTAGAAATGGGCATTGCCCTGCAGCATGTAGTTGGAGCGCACGATGGTGGTGTTGCGCCCGGTGTTGCCGCCGCCCAGCCAGCCCTTTTCCAGAACCGCGACGTTGCGCACGCCGTGATTGCGCGCCAGGTAGTAGGCTGTCGCCAGTCCGTGCCCGCCGCCGCCGACGATGATGGCGTCGTAGGCCGGCTTCGGCGGCGGACTGCGCCAGACGCGCGGCCAGTTGCGGTGATGGCTGAGCGCGTTGCGCGCCAGCGAAAAGATCGAATAGCGGGTCACCCCTGGCAATCCAATAGCGTTGTCGTTCCTGTCACCTTGATCCACTCCACGAGCGGCCCGTCAAGCGAGGCGGCGCGGCGCATCTTAATACGGCGGCGCGGCGCGGCAATCCCGGAAAGGACCATCCCTGTCAAAAATCGGCCCCTGTCAAAAATCGGCCCCTGTCAAAAATCGGCCCCTGTCAAAAATCGGCCCCCGTCAAAAATCGGCCCCCGTCAAAAATCGGCCAATCGCATGCGAGGAAGAGTGTCGGGACTGCCGCCGCGCCCGCCCTAGTCGGCGCGATAGCGGAAGATCGTGCCGTTCCAGCGCGCCGTGTCGGCCCGACATTCCGCCAGCTCCGCGATTCCCGGCGCCTTGAGGACGCGACGCCAGAAGGCCAGCGCCGGATGGTTGTAGAAAGCGACGCCGAGTTCCAAGAGTCCCGGCAGCTCGCGGAACAGGGCCAGCGCCGCGGCGCGTCCGACCCCGCGGCCGCGGTATTTGCGCAGCACGAAGAACTCCGCCAAGGCCTGGTCGACGGCCGCGCCCGACGGTGGCCAATCGTTGACGAAGGCAAATCCGGCCAAGGCACCGGAAGCGCGGAAAAGGTAGATCCGCCGTCGCGGATCGCCCTGCCAGTAGCTGTCGAAGTCGGCACACTCGAAGCTGCCGTCGGGGCCGATGACACCGTGCTCGTCCTCGGCCGCGGCGAACGCCGAGAAGTCGTGCAGATAGAGCTGCAGCAGGCGCCAGACGATGTCGCGTTGTCTATCCACCGCCTGTTCGAGGGAAAGATCGAGGGGCTGCTTGACGGGCATCGCTTTCTGGCCTGCGGTCGCTATGGCAAGAGGGGCGCAAAAATGGCCCGCAACCACGGCCGAGGCAAGGGAACGGCCGCGCCGAACCTATTTGAACCTCTCCGCCAGATAGGTCTCGACCAGCCGGCGTGCCCCGGCGGCGGCCTCGCTATCGTGGCGCACCCAGTAGCGCCGGCCGCCCATCCACAGGTCGGGATCGGCGGCGGGCGCGGGCATGTCGAAATTGTGATAGGCCCCGGGAAAGACACGGATGCGCATCGGCTTGACCCCGGCCGGTCGCGTGCCCTTCATGCGCGCGCAGGTGCGTATCGCCGGCTGGTCGAGCTCGCCGATCAGGATCAGCGGGCTGAGGTAAAAGTCGGCGATAACGGTGCAGCCGGGATGGTAGGCAACGGCGGCCGAAAAGCCGCGCCCCTGGGTGGCGCCGATGCCGGTACGGGCGACCGAATAGAGCACGGCATCGGCGCCGTGCGACCAGCCGAAAAGACCGACCTTGCGGCCGCGCACCTCGGGCCGG
>JAJFGM010000406.1 GCA_021776145.1 Kiloniellaceae bacterium
GGCCACCATGGCCTCGGGCGGGGTCGGGTCGGTGACCTCGGGCCATATGCCGGGCTGCGGATCGGCGCCCTCGGCGACGATGTCCATGGGCGCCACCTCGTCCATGGCCGGGATGTCGAGCAGCTCGACGCAGTCCCACGAGGCCTCGAGCGGGATGTTGTTGGGGTCGAAGAAGTAGATCGACCACAAGGTGCCGTGATCGACGGCGCCGGTTACCTCGAAGCCGGCGGCCTGCAGCTTGTCCTTGAGGCCGAAGAGATCCTCGCGGCTGTCGACGGTAAAGGACACATGGTCGAAGCCGAGCGGCTGTTTGGTCGGCTTGCCGTGGAACTTGCGCTTCATCGGCTGGGCGCCGGCGTATTCGAAAAAGGCGACCTGGTTGTCGCCGAACTGGAAGAAGTAGTGGCGGTAGCCCTCGTGGCCGATGCCCGCGACCAGCTGCATGCCCAACAGGTCGCGATAGAAGCGGATGGTCTTTTCCATATCGTCGGTAATGAAGGCCAGATGATTGATGCCGGTGAACATGGGTCGCCTCCTTGTTTGGGCGCGGGTATCCGCGCGCCTCAGTCTAGCCGACTTCGGCCCGGTATCAAAAAAGTAACCGGCAACGCCTGCGCCGCTGGCGTCAATCCCGCGTTTTTGCCTGCAGCAGCGTCGTCGGGCGCCTCGCCTCGGCCTCCTTGAACAGCGCGAAGGTCTGGTTGACGTAGTTGACGGCGCCGCCGATGAGCTCGAGATACTCGGTCAGCTGCGGCGTGCGCTCGGCCTCGAAAACCTGGATGGCGCGGTCCTGCGGCTCGGTCTCGAACAGGCAGTAGAACAGCGGTTCGCCGCGCGTCAGCTTGAGGTCGGTTTCGATGTCGTGCCATTCGAAGGCCCACATCAAGGGGCGCGGCCAGAGGTTGATCGGGAAGCGGCCGCCGAAGATGGTGCCGGGCAGCGGCTCGCGGCGATAGTGCATGAAGGGCGCGAGCTGGGTCATATAGACCGGCTCGTCGGCGACCAGGATATAGGGCAGCGACAGCTGGATCGTCGGCCGTTTCGCATAGCGCCACTCGGACTCCTCGACGACGTGCAGGTGTTTTTTCAGCTTGTTGCCGCGCACCGGGGATTTTTCGCCCAGCAGGTTCTTCAGCAACGGCCGGCCGTCCTTGTCGCGCACAAAGCGCAGGTGCAGGTCGAAGGGGCACTTGATGGCGAAATAGCGCGCCTCCATGGCGATGACCGCCGGGCAGCGGCTCGCCGACTTGGCGTGCGACTTGCTCATCTCGGCCGAGCGCACGCGCTCGGGCGGCGAAAAGACGATGCCGCTGTCGTTCTCGGTCAGCAGCCAACCGATCTTGACCGGACCCGAACCCGGGCCCTCGGCGGGCCGCTCGTAAGAGATATTGATCTGCATAACCGTCCCCTAAAGGCTGACAAAAAAAGGCCAACAAACACCGGGGCCACCATAGCGGCCGTCTCCACTATACCGCAGTGCCGGGAATTTGAGAGTCGCGCGGGTGCGGGCCGTGGGGTGCGGGCCGTGGGGTGCGGATCGGCGGGCACGGGCCGTCGGGCGCGGATCGGCGGGCGCGGATCGGCGGGCGCGGATCTCAGGAGCCGCTGTCGCCGCTATGGCCGGTAGGGGTGGCATCCAGCGCGGCTTCGGCGCGAAGGTCGGCGCCTTGGGCACCACCTCGTCGCGTTCGCCATAGAGCAGCAGCGCCCTTTGACCGAAGGCCGGCGCCGCCGCCAGGGCCGCATCCATCAGGTTGGTCAGGCCATGGACGGCATCGACCCGGGTTGCCTTGATGAACAGCGGATCACGGCTCAGTCCGCGCAGCATGTCGATGTTGTCCGACGCCTGGATCTTCAGGTCGCCGCCGGTCACCGCGGCGCCGGGGAAAAGACGCACGCCGAGCCACAGGGCAAGGCGCTGATACCAGGGCATGGTGCGGCGCGCCCAGACCGCCGGCGCGACCAGCAGGATGCCGTCGGCCTGGGGCGGTTTGGGCCCGGTAATGGCGGTGAGGACCACCGCGCCACCCATGCTTTCGCCGAGGATGAACAGCGGCAGGCCGCGGTGGCGCGCGCCGATGGCGTCGGCCGCGACCCGCAGGTCGGCGGCGAGAATAGCCTCGCCGGGCCACAGGCCGCGGTTCGGTGACCGGCCAAAGCCGCGCTGGTCGTAGGCATAGGTGAGAATTCCACGCTCGGCCCAAAAGGCCGCGGGCCCTTCGAAGGCATTGGAATAGTCGTTGAAACCATGCAGGGCGAGTATGACGGCACGGGCGGACCCGCTGGGCCGCCATTGGCGCAGCGGCAGTTCCAGCCCGTCCTCGGTGACCAGAACCTCGTCGCCGAGGCCGGGCGCCTCGCGCCCCAGGGCCTGCAGGCCCGGACCCGGCGGCGCGGTGATCGGCGCGCAGGCGACGGCGAAAAGCGCGAGAATCAGGCCAGGGGTCAGGCGCGGGATCAGGCCAGGGATCAGGCGGAGGATCAGGCGGAAGATCAGGGGGGCAAGGCGCGAATACCGCCCAACAACCCTAGCGCCGGCCACCGCCGTCAACCCTGTCGATTGCGGCGCCGCCATGGGGGCCGCCATGGGGGCCGCCGGTGTGGGGGCCGCCGGTGCGGGAACCGTCGTGGGGGCCGTCGCGGGGGCCATCGTGGGCGCCGCGGGTAAGCTGCAGGAAAATATCCTCGAGATCGGTTTCCTCGGTCGTCATATCGACGATGGTCAAGCCGGCGGCGGCGACCGCGGCGAGGATCTGCGACACCTGGCTTTCGCTGGCGCGGTACTGGAAGACCAACCGCCGTGGCGCCGCCAGCTGCGGCGCGTGTTCGGCCAGCGTCGCCGGCACCGCCTCGAGGTCACGGTCGAGGATCAGTGTCAGTTCCTTGTTGTCAAGCTGCGCCAGCAGGTTTTCGGTGCGATCGCAGGCAATGACCCGGCCATGGTTGATGATGGCGATGCGGTCGCACAGCTCTTCGGCCTCTTCCAGATAGTGCGTCGTCAAGAGCACCGTGGTGCCGCGCCGGTTGAGTTCGCGCACGTGCGCCCAAAGCTGTTGGCGCAGTTCGATGTCGACGCCGGCGGTCGGCTCGTCGAGCACCAGGACCGGTGGGCCGTGCACCATCGCCTTGGCGACCATCAGGCGCCGGCGCATGCCGCCGGAGAGGGTGCGCGAATAGGCCGATGCCTTGTCGGCGAGGCCAAGCACATGGAGAATTTCGTCGCTGCGCCGCTCCGCCGGCGGCACGCCGTAGAGCCCGGCCTGCAGCTCAAGAATCTCACGCGGCGTAAAGAACGGATCGATATTGAGCTCTTGCGGCACGACGCCGATGGCGGCGCGCGACTGCCTTGGTGTGCGGTCGATATCGTAACCCCAGATCTCGGCGCTGCCGGCGGTCTTGTTGACAAGACCGGCCAGAATGTTGATCAGCGTCGACTTGCCGGCGCCGTTCGGGCCGAGCAGGCCAAAGAGCGAACCGCGCGGAATTTCCAGGTCGATGCCGATCAGGGCCTGCTTGGCCGGGCTGCGGCCGCTGGCGGCATAGGTTTTGGTCAAACCGCGCACGGCGATCGCCTGGCATGGCAGGTCGCTCACGGCATCTGCCGCCGAATTCGGGTCCACACCGGGGACCGCATCGGGGGCTGCATCGGGAGCAGCATCTGGGGCGGCGCTCGAAGATTGGCCGTCAGGCATCGCTTAAAGCCATTTATCCGGATCTAGGGGTCTGTTGAGGTTTGATCGCGTCGCGGCAATGGGTATCATCCGCCCCTATGGGGGTCAACCTGACGCCCAAAAGGATGCGATGCGGGCCTTCGCCCGCGGGAGGAAGAAACGTAATGCAGCCGCCGGAAATCCGAGAAGTCGACAGGCCCAAGGTCGCCTGCGACGGCGATGACGGCCCACTCGGCCATCCGCGCGTCTTCCTCAACATGGAAGACAAGGGCGAGATCGACTGCCCCTATTGCGGCCGCCACTTTATCTTGCGCAAAGGCGTCAAAACGGGCGGCACCCACTGAACGCGCGCCGCCCCTTGAAGCCGCAACCGCCTCCGGTCATAGGGGGGGCTTTTTCGCGACTGGCGAAGGCGCGCTCTCGACTCGGCAGAGCGGGTTCGGCAGGATCGCGGGCATGACCGACACGCCCTTCAAACACCTCTACCTCATCGACGGCTCGGGCTACATCTTCCGCGCCTTCTTCGCCCTGCCGCCGATGACGCGGCCGGACGGCACCCCCGTCAACGCCGTCTTCGGCTTCACCAAGATGTTGATGAAGCTGGTCGACGACAGCGACGCCGATGCGGTCGCCGTCATCTTCGACAAGGGCCGCCGTTCCTTCCGCAACGATATCTATCCGGACTACAAGGCACAGCGCCCGGAGGCGCCAGAAGAGCTGATCCCGCAGTTCGAACTGATCCGCCAGGCAACGCGCGCCTGCAACCTGCCGTCCATCGAAATGGCGGGTTTCGAAGCCGACGACCTGATCGCCACCTATGCCCGCCTGGCCAAGGCCGCCGGAATCGAGGTGACCGTGGTGTCGTCGGACAAGGACCTGATGCAGCTGGTCGGCGACGGGGTCACCATGCTCGACCCGATGAAGAACCGCAGCATCGGCCGCGACGAGGTGATCGAGAAGTTCGGCGTCGGCCCCGAAAAGGTCGTCGAAGTACAGGCCTTGGCCGGCGACAGTGTCGACAACGTACCCGGCGTGCCCGGGATCGGCATCAAGACCGCGGCCCAGCTGATCACCGAATACGGTGATCTCGACAGCCTGCTGGCGCGCGCGTCGGAGATCAAACAGCCCAAGCGGCGTGAAAAACTGATGGAAAACGCCGAGATGGCGCGCATCAGCCGCGAACTGGTCACGCTCAAGCTGGACGTGCCCATCGAAACGCCGATCTCGGAATTCGGCGTCAAGGAACCCGAGCCCGATGTCCTGCGGGCCTTCCTTGAAGAAAACGGCTTCAAGTCGATCATCACGCAGATGCAGGCGAAGCTCGGCGCCAACGCCGAGGAAGTCGCACCGCCCACCTCCGCCGACGAAGCGGACTACGAGCTGGTGCAGGACCTTGCCGCGCTGCAGCGCTGGGTCGCGGCGGCAACGGCCGCCGGACTGGTCGCGGTCGACACGGAAACCACCGGGCTCGACCCCACACAAGTCGACCTGGTGGGGGTCTCGCTGGCCATCGAGGCGGGCCAGGCCTGTTACATCCCCCTGCGCCACCGCGCCCCCGATGCCGAGGCCGACGATGCGGCGCAAGGCGGTCTGGCCCTGCAGTCGGCGGAGCCGGCACCGCGGCAGATCCCCCTGGACGAAGCCATCGCCGCCTTGAAACCGCTGCTCGAGGATCCGGGCGTGCTCAAGGTCGGGCAGAACATCAAGTACGACCAGATCATCTTTGCGCGCAACGGCATCGAGGTGTCGCCGATCGACGACACCATGTTGCTGTCCTACGTCCTGGAAGGCGGGCTGCATGGGCACGGCATGGACGAGTTGGCCCGGCTGCACCTCGATTACGAAACCATCAAGTTCGGCGACGTCGCCGGCAGCGGCCGCAACCGCGTGACTTTCGACCGCGTGCCGCTCGACAGGGCGCTCGACTATGCCGCCGAGGACGCCGACATCACCCTGCGCCTGCACGCCCTGATGAAACCGCGGCTGGTCGGCGAAAAGATGACCACCGTCTACGAGACCATCGAGCGACCGCTCGTCCCCATCCTTGCCAAGATGGAACGCACCGGGATCAAGGTCGACCGCGACACGCTGCGCCGCATGTCGAACGACTTCGCGCAGCGCATCGGCGAACTGGAAGAGGTCATCCACGGCCTGGCCGGACGGCCCTTCACCATCGGCTCGCCGAAGCAACTGGGCGAGATCCTGTTCGACGAGATGTCGTTGTCCGGCGGCAGGAAGGGCAAGTCCGGCGCCTATGCCACCGGCGCCGACGTGCTCGAAGGGCTGGCCGCCCAGGGCCACGACCTGCCGGCCCGGGTGCTCGACTGGCGCCAGCTCTCGAAGCTGAAAAGCACCTATACCGATGCCCTGCAAACCCAGATCAATCCCGAGACCGGGCGCGTCCATACCTCCTATTCGCAGGCCGTGGCCAGCACCGGGCGGCTGTCGTCCAACGACCCGAACCTGCAGAACATCCCGATCCGCACCGAGGAAGGCCGCAAGATCCGCACCGCCTTCGTCGCCGATGCCGGCCATCGCCTGCTGTCGGTCGACTACAGCCAGATCGAACTGCGCCTGGCCGCTGAAATCGCCGACGTCGGGGCCCTGAAAGAAGCCTTCCGCGACGACCAGGACATTCACGCCATCACCGCCTCGCAGGTCTTCGGCGTGCCGGTCGAGGGCATGGATCCGATGGTTCGGCGCCAGGCCAAGGCAATCAACTTCGGCATCATCTACGGCATCTCCGCCTTCGGGCTGGCAAACAATCTGGGCATCGCCCAGAGCGAGGCCAAAGCCTTCATCGAGACCTACTTCGAACGCTATCCGGAAATCCGCGCTTACATGGAGCGCACCAAGCAGTCCTGCCGCGAGCAGGGATTCGTCACCACGCTCTTCGGGCGCAAGATCCATATCACCGGTGTCGCCGACAAGAATCCGGCGCGCCGCAACTTCGCCGACCGCGCCGCGATCAACGCGCCGATCCAGGGAACCGCCGCCGACGTCATCAAGCGCGCCATGATCCGCATCGGTCCGGCCCTCGAGGCCGCCGGCCTGGCGGCACGCATGCTGCTGCAGGTGCACGACGAACTGCTTTTCGAAGTCCCCGATGACGAGATCGACGCCACGACGGCCGTGGTGCGCCAGGTCATGGAAGGCGCCTGTGACCCGGTGCTGCAGCTCTCGATTCCCCTGGTCGCCGATGCCGGGGTCGGCGACAACTGGGCCGAAGCGCACTAACTCGAGGCCACGATCCGCGCCCCTCTCGAAAACACGCGCCACGGCATATTATCAGATCCTTAAACCTTTTGCGGTGTAGTGCCGGCTGGGCTTTGACCACTAGAGCAACTTCCGACCTTATTCGCTCGTTTGACAGGGATTATTTTGCTCTCTGGTAAGGCGCCCTTCGCCGAGCGATGTGGTACATCGGTCAAGAAGGGCAACGCTGCCAGAGAGCAAAAGAACCCGGCCTTCGGTGGTCCTTGGAAGCGCATCGGGTGCGTTGCGATGCTTGCCCGATGGCACCGCATCGCACTGCGCACCGCGCCTACCCGAATGCGCTTCCAAGGATCATCAAACGAGCGAATAAGGTCGGAAGTTGCTCTGGCCTCACACGAGGGATCCGGCGATGCGCACGGCAAACCAGGGAGCAAGGCGTTTGGGCCCCTCCGGCGTTTGTTTTCTGCTGGTCATCGCAGCCTCTCCCACCGCCGCCGCCGACGAAAGTGGCTTCAGCCTTGGCGGATCCTTCGATACGGCGTTGCAGCCCTACTTCGATCCGCTGTCCGAAACCACACCCTCCTTGCCGGCGCCGCGGTCCAGCTTCGTCCCCAGCCTCGCCCTGCCGCCGCGTCAGGCAACGACGCAAAACAAAGGTGCCGCGCCGGACGGCCTCGCCGGCGGATTCGCCTATCACCCCGACGACCAGATCCTGGACAACAACCAGCTTTCCTTGACGGCAAGCGGTGCCTACATCGATCCGACCCAGTGGTCGGTCGGTCTCGGCGTCGGGCTCAACGGCTTTTCGATCGGCGGCAGCTACTCGGCGGGCACATCTTTGGCGGCCTCCGATACGCTGGATATCGGCGTTGCCTATTCAGCTGGGGCCTGGAGTTTCGGCCTCGCCTACCAGAATCAGGAAAACCTGGCGGCGGAGGCCCAGGGAAAAGAGGACAACACCCGCCTGGAAGCCGGTTTCGTCTACAGCCTGGGGCCACGCTTCCATGCCTCGGCCAGCGCCGTCGCGGCCTACGGCAGCGCCCCGGAAAGCGAGCCCGAGATCGACGACCTTGCCGGAGTGCTGGGCTTTTCCTTCCGTTTTTAGTGCTTTCCGGCGGGCCGCGCCCGACACGGACGCCGGCCTCAATCCTCGCCATCCTGCGAAGCAATCTGGCGCAGGCCGGTGAGTGCCAATTCGAGCAATTCCGGGTCGTTCGGCTCGGCGGGAAAGACCATATAGGCCGGTCGCCGAAAGCCCGGTGCCTCCTCGACGCGGAACAGCCGGCCCTCGGCCAGATGGGTCCAAACGCTACGCAGCGGGAAGTAACCTGAGCCGCCGCGCTCCAACACGTACTGCAATCCCAGGGAGCCCAGCCCGACGGACACCGACGTCGCCTGCATTTCCGGAAAGGCCTTGGCGTGCTCGGCGCGAAACTCGTCGCCCCAGTCGACGAAAACGTAGTCGTCGACCCAGCCGTGCGACACTTTACGCTGATCGGTGGAAACCAGGACGAGTTTTTCCTCCAGGAGTTTTTCGATGATCAGTCCGGGCGAGTTGCGCGGGCTGTACATCACACCGATATCAAGCAGTCCGTCGGCGAGATTGCGCATCTGACTTGGCGAATAGTCGGCTTCCAGCCGCAAGGCGACATCGGGGGCCTGGTCGCGCATCCAGGCAATCCAACGCACGACCAGGCGCTCCCAAAGGCTGACCTGGGCGCCGAGACCGAAGTACGCGCGAAACCCGGCCGGCAGGGCGATCTCCTGGCGCGCCTGTTCCCAGGCCCGCACGGCGGTGAGCGCGTAGCGATGGAACTGGTGCCCGGCCGCGCTCAAGGTGACGCCGGTGCGCCCGCGCAAGAACAGCGACCGGTCGAGGCGCTCTTCCAGGCTTTTGATGCGGGCGCTGACGGTAGATTGGGTGACGTTCAGGTGATCGGCCGCGCGATTGAAATTGCCGGTCGCGGCGATTTCCAGAAAGGTGCGGATGTGATCGATGTTCATGGCCCGGCCCCGCAACAGGTTTGGCCCGTGGCGCGTAACCAGCCCCGGGCACGGGTTCGAGCCTATCGAAAAATTCGATTCAATGCTGCCGTTAAATCGAAGAAGCGGATGAAAAAGACCGCCAGATCAAGCCAAGTTGATCTGGTGCGATTCGCACGGTTTTAGCATCTCCGCGATCCAGGAACCCCAAGCCGGGAATTCCGGGACCCGGACGCTCGCGCCCATCAGGCGGCGGCGTAAATGCCGGCAGCCTTGACCGTATCGTCGACGTAGGGCTCGAACTGCTTGAAGTTGGCTTCGAAACGCTGGGTCAGATCACGCGCCGTCAGATCATAGGCCGCTTTGTCGCCCCAAGTGTTTTTCGGGTCGAGAACCTCGACCGGGACTTCGGGACAGCTCGCC
>JAJFGM010000407.1 GCA_021776145.1 Kiloniellaceae bacterium
CCTCATCATCAATGTCGCTTCCAGCGCGCTCTTTCTTTTCCTGATCATGGCTGAGCGCCAGATTTCCGCTCTCATTGTCGGTTACGCTTTCTCTGTGCCATACAACATCGTCGTCTTAGTGGGTGTATGGCGTTCTGCCGACCGATACGCCGGTGATCGTCGCTGGGCTGACCTTGCACGGATCGTAACGGTTATCGGCGTGATCCTGCTCAGTGTCACATGACAGGCTCGTCTGGAACAAAGCCACTCGCTGCAGCTTCTTCTAGCGGGGCAATGCGGTCACAACGCGCGACGTCCGGAGTCGAACCATTTCCTCCCGGTGTGCCCTCAGGTGCCGACCAACCTGAGCCTTCCGGCCGTCGGTAGAAGGTGACCCAACGATGGTTTCCACTCGGTTTGGTATCGCGGCTCAAAGCGCAGGCTGAGCTGAAGCGCCTTGCGACGGCCTGCAATTCCCCTTCTCTTCGCCGCCGCCATTTGGCAAGCTGCGCCGCGGGCGAGGACGGGAACAGGGGAGACGCCATGCCGGCGAAGTCCACGGCGGGTTCGGCACAGGCCGACAACATCACCATGAAGGCCGGCGGTTACTACTCGCTGGCGACGACCGGCGCCAAGGACGTCATCGACGGGGCTTGGCCCCTGTTCGAGCGCGCGCTCAAGGCCATGGATCTGGCCGGCGGGCGGGATGACGGCAGCCCCTTCACCATGACCGACATGGGCTGTGCCGACGGCGGCACCTCGATCGACGCCGTGGGGCGCGTCCTGGCCTGGGTGCGCGAGCGCGCGCCGCTGCGGCCGCTGCAGATGGTCTACACTGATCAGATCCGCAACGACTACAACACACTATTCCGGATCGGCTTTGGCCAGGGCCCGATCGAGTCCTACCACGGCCGGATCCCGGGGCTTCACATCCTGGCCTCGGCGACCTCCTTCTACGAACAGATCCTGCCGGCCGGCAGCCTCGACCTCGGCTTTTCGGCGACCGCAATGCACTGGCTCTCGGCCAAGCCCTGCGACATCTCCAACCACGTCCATTCCACCGGGGCCGAGGGCGACGAACTGGCCGCCTTCCAGGCCCAGGGCCGGCGCGACTGGGAGCGCATCTTGCTACACCGCGCCGCCGAGCTGAAGCCCAACGGCCATCTGGTTCTGCTGAACTTCGGCCGCGATGAGGAGGGCCGCTATCTGGGCAACACCGGCGGTCGCCACATGTTCGATATCATGAACCGGCTGTGGCGCGACTCCCTGGCCAGCGGCGCGATCACCGAGGCCGAGTACCGCGCCATGACCCTGCCGCAGTACTACAACAGCGTCGCCGAGTTCACCGCGCCGCTGAACGACCCCGACAGCCCGGTTCACCGGGCCGGGCTACGGCTCTCCCATGTCGAGACCCGGGTCGTGCGCTGCCCCTATGCCCTCGCATTCGAGGCGCACGGCGACGCCGCGCGGTTCGCCCGCGAGTACATCCCCACCATCCGCTCGTGGAACGAGTCGATCTACAAGGGCGCGCTCTCGTCCAAGCGCGGCGCGGCCGAGCGCGACGCCATCATCGAGGACTACTACGGTCGCTACGAAACCCTGGTTCGCGACGACCCCGAGGGCCACGGCATGGATTACGTCCACTGCTATCTGGTGATCCGCAAGGAGGGCTGAGCCGGCGCCGAAGTCCGTGGAACGGAAGAACATGACGGCGCGCTCCACCGACGGGCGGATTCCGGCCACTAGCGGCGCGCGCCTTGCTGGGCCGGGGCGCCCAGGTGTTGGTGTTGGCACGCGACAAGAGCTCAGTGGCGGCCTTCCCAGCCGCGACGGTACGCGAGCGCTGCGGCAGCCGATGCCACGGTTCCCGATTTATTGGCCGGGGCCGGCTACGATGGCCGTGCCGAAATGGCGAGGCTGAAAGGCGCAGCGGCGGAGGAACAGGTCTACCGTTACCGTCGCACGGCCTAGCGCGAAGAGCGAACAGTCCGCTGACGGTGAAACCTGACCAGGGTCATGAATATCTTGGGCGTCGGCCATCTGATCCAGGCGACGAGGACCTAATACCAACGGCACCAGTTATTTACCTTTGTGTGCCCAATCTCGCAGGCCGATGGACATGATGGTCTCGGGTTGGTCGATGAGTTTGTTCCAGGCTTGGCAGCCGGCCTCGATGATGGCGTCGTAGTCGTCGAAAACGCGGTTTGAGAGCCAGTTCTGGCGCAGGTACTGCCAGATGTTCTCGACCGGGTTCAGCTCGGGCGAGCGCGACGGCAGCAGGATGATTGTGAGGTTTTTCGGGACCTTGAGCTTGTCGGTGCTGTGCCATCCGGCGCGATCCATCAGGACGACGCCATGGGCCTTGGCGGCAACGTTGCAGCTGATCTCGTCGAGATGCATCTGCATGGCCTCTGTGTTGGCCAAGGGCAGCATGAGGGCGGCCCCCTTGCCCCACCTGGGACAGATCGCGCCGAACAGGTAGGCGTTGGTGTAGCGCTGATCGGCGGGCAGGCGTGGCCGCGTTCCGGTCTTGGCCCAAATGCGCGCGCGGCCGTTCTTCTGGCCAAGCCTGGCTTCGTCCTGGAACCAGATCTCGATCCGCTTGGTCTTGGGCAGACCGGCTATGTGGGCCGCAAGCGTGCGGGGAAAGTTTTTTTGAACGCCGCGATCACCTGGCTGTCCTGCCCCGGGTGCCGCGGGCGACCGCTGATGTGCGAGAAGGACAGCGCCGCCAGCAGACCGGAGATCGCCCGCTCGCTGTAAGTGACGCCAAAGCGCTCCTCGATCACCCGTTTCAAGTCGATCCGTCGCCAGCGCACCACGCCATCCACCTCAGGATCGGGGCCGGTCTCGACGATCACCGACAACTCGTCCATCTGCTCATGGCTCAAGAGCCGGCGGCGACCCGCACCGGAGCGGTGCTTCAGGCCCTCTGGCCCTTCTTCATTGAAGCGATGCGCCCAGTCTCTCAGCGTCTGACGATCCATGCCGCCGACCTTCGCCGCCGCCGCGCGGCTCATCCCGTCATAAGCCGCCGCCAGGGTTAGAAGCCGGCGAACCTGGCGTGGGTCGCGACAGCACTTGGCCAAACGCCGTAGCTCACCGCCGTCGTAATCGTCTCGTAGGGCTATGCAAACCGACATGGCGAATCTCCTTCGCCACCCTTGAACTACATCACGCGAAAAATGGGAATCCCCTACGAGTCAGAAATTCGTGCCCTTGGTATAAGTCCCGCCTTTCGCTGGCCAGCGATCCGCCACCAAGCCCTTACAAGGCCCTCTACCAGCTATCGCTGCGACCCTGCGCCCACACCCAGCGAACGACCAAATTCGCCGCCAATGACTGTCAAAAGCAATGACTGTCAAATGATTGAAACGGCATCACCGGGGGCGGCATTTTCTCTCAACCTAGGCCCTAGACAGACATACTCGCCACGCTTTCTCGTCGCTCAGTCCCTAAGGCGAGCGTCATGAATTATGGGCGTGCAGCCTTCCACTTTCCGTTCACGCCGTCGCCGTTGGTATCGCCCTTCTTGTCATCCAGGGTGGAGAAATAAAGCGGCATTCCGTCCTTGGTCCACTGCAATTTCCCATCCGACCTTTCGGTCGTGGCGAAAGGCGGTCTCGGCTTGTCCCAGTATTCGGCTACATGCGGCGGCCACTTTTCCGCGCATTCGCCGTAGCAGCTAGATACGCCATCTTTGTCGTCGGCAAATGTGTAAAGCGTCTTATAGCTGTTGCTCCCGGCAATCACCTGGCCATTGTCGGTGGACTGTTTGATTGGTGAAGCGGCGTAGGCAGTCGCGGTCATAGCGATAACAGCACATAGCGAGATCCCGAAAAATTTCATGACAAAACTCCCTGGCCATCTACGGCAACAGCCGCAACGCGCCGACTGTTGCCTCGAACCATGCTGACCTGCACCATCGCCTCTGTCCTGAAAACGGCCTGAAAAATGCTGAATTCTCTTGAATGATGCCCTAAGCTTCCGTCGGAGGAGCTGTCTAGGGATGCAAATTCAAATCTCCGATTGCTTTGAGTTTAACGGTTTCAAACTGGACCTTCGAACCCGTACGCTCTCCTACTTCAAGCAGGACGTACCGTTAAGACCCAAGAGTTTCGACGTCCTTGCCTACCTTGTCCGCGATGCCGGCACATTGATCGAAAAGGACGAGATATTCGAAGCTGTCTGGCCGGGTGTTATCGCCTCGGACGAATCACTTTCACGCTGCATCAGTGACATACGAACAGCGCTTGACGACAAGGCCAAGCAGGTCATTCGGACAATTCCCGGCCGGGGCTACCAGTTTGCCGCCGAAGTTGCGACGCCCTCGGCCGTAGCGGAACCACGCGCGCGCGAAACCACCGCGAACACAATCTTATCTCGATATCGGTACGCCTTGATCGCAGCCCCGGTTTTTCTGGCAGTGGTGATCGCCATCATTGGGGTCACCATCCCGTGGGAAGGTTTGCGCTCACCGACCATCAGGCCATCGTTAGCGGTGTTGCCGTTCCGAAACGATTCGAAAGATACCAAAATCGACACCTTCGCAGCCGGGCTGACCTCTGATCTAAACTCCGCGCTGGCCCGTATTCCGGAAATGCTGGTCATATCGGAAAGCACAACAAGGCGGTACAAGGATAGGACCCCCGACGTGCGGCAGGTCGCAAAAGAGATGGGTGTAGATCATGTCTTGACCGGCACCGTCCAGAATTCCGAAAACCGTGTTCGCATCTCTGTTCAGTTGATACAGGGCACGGATGGGTCTGCAATCTGGTCACAGCGCTACGATCGAGATATCGCCGATTTTCTCCAGCTTCAGGATGACATTGTCAAGAATGCGTTGATTGGCCTGCAGATTGAACTCACCCATGGTGAAACGGCTAGAGAACTAAGTCGCGGCACCAATAACCTTGAAGCCTGGCTCTTGAACGTCGAAGCGCTTGCGGAAGGTTTCCAGTTCAAGCGGGAGAATAATCTAATCGCCCGGGATTTGTTCTTGGCGGCTTCGAAAAACGATCCCGACTGGGCGGCACCGATTAGCGGGATCGCCTGGACCTATAGGGAAGCGGTCCGACGTGGATGGTCGAATGACGTCGTGGCCGACCGGGACAAGTGGCTTCAGTTCGCCCAGAAATGCGCGCAAATGGATGCCGAGTTTTACGGCTGTCATATACAGCTTGGGAACTACTACATTGAGAACAACCGCATTGAAGACGGCATAGTGCTGCGCGAGAAAGCGCTTCAACTGGCACCCAATGATCTGTCTGCCTTGTCTGGCCTCGCCTGGCAATTAGTGCTGGTAGGCCAGGTCGAAAGAGGGCTGGAACTGCTTCAGCGTGCCAAGCTTGTAAGCCCGATCCATCCCCCTTGGCTCATCGCCACAGAGGCCTATGCGTTGCAGATGGACGAAAAATACGACAAAGCGATTGAAGGCTTCAAATACGCGATCGCGCACGGAAATTTTCCCGACTGGCACGCACGTCTTGCCGCGGTTTACGCAGAAGTCGGCGATCTTGAAAATGCAAGGAACCAGTCACGGCTGTTCATCGACAAGCGTCCAAATCGGAAGATCTCGGACCTGACCCGAATCCTCCGAATTCAGGATCCTGAGAGAACCAAACATTATGCGGAACTGCTCGAAAAGGCAGGCATTCCAAACTGACACGCAAATCGAGCGCCTGTAGCACCAAGTAGAGCAAAAGGAATTTCGCGAGTTCCAGACCACTGTTCGTGAGAGGTTCACAGAACGTTTCGGCTCTGCCAATCTGAAGCAGGCTAGCCTGACTGGTAGTTATATTTCAGATTTTTCTAAACGGCATTAATTGTTAAGCGTTGTCGGACATCTGCCGTGTCGCTGGCGTGAGCGGTGTGCGCTGATCGGCAGGTGTCGGACAAGGCTCAGGGGAGGAAACCGCGGGGGTTTAGGCTCGGCGGCGCGGTTTTTTTCGGCCTATGGGGGTTTGCCGGCGGCGGCGAGTTTTCTGGCAGTGGCACGAGGTTTCGGCTTGTGCCGAAGTTGCAGTCGGCGAAGTCGGTTGGATGATCCGTGGCGGTCATCGGGACGTGGGGGCAGGCCTTTTTCTGGCCAATTCGGCGATCCGGCTGGCGTCTGGGCGAGCGTTCCGGCGGCCGGCGGAAGCAGGCCTTGTCGCCGTTCATTGCAATGTTTGTCGTCATCCCTGGCGTGCCCTTCTGGCTGGCGGGTCTCGGGCTTGTCGATATCGCGGTTGCTGTCCGAGCTCGAAGGTCTCGATGACGATCATGGTGCCGCCGCAACAGGGGCACGGTTGGGCCAAGGCCCGGTCGTCGGGGTGGCTCTCCGCGTCCTCGGGGGCGAGTTTGTCTGGCGGCATCTCGACGTCGAGCAGCTTACGGGCGAGAGCGAGGTTTACGGCCCGGCCGCCATTGGCGAACAGACCGTAGTGCCGGATGCGGTGGAAGCCTGTCGGGAGCACGTGGATCAGAAAGCGACGGATGAACTCGTCGGTGGCGAGGGTCATGACCTTCTGCCGGTCACGGCCCTTGGCCCGATAGTCCTTCCACTTGAATGCGACGCCGTTGTGGTCGAGCCGGATGAGCCGGCTGTTGGAGATCGCCACGCCCCTCTCGTGGTTTGCGATGCAAACCACTGCCGGGCAAAGTATGTGTGTAGCGCGACAGGTAGGCCAGAACCGCTTCGGGGCCGGCAAAAGGCCGCTTGGCGTAGACCACCCATTCGACCTTGCGCAGTGGTAAGAGATAGGCTGCGAACGCGCTGCCATCGGCCAGTCCAGCGTGCTCTCCAAAGAACCGCAATCGACCAGTCTCGTAGGCTACAACAAGCCTCTCCAAGAACAATCGCCGGAACAATCGTGAGAGCACGCGCACGGGCAGAAAGAAGCCCGGCCGGCAGGCGATCCAGGTGTCGCCGTCGGGCGAGAGGCCGCCGCCCGGCACGATACAGTGGACGTGGGGATGGTGGGTCATAGCCGAACCCCAGGTATGGAGCACGGCTGTCACGCCGATCTTGGCGCCCAGGTGCTTGGGATCGGCGGCGATGGTGATCAGGGTCTCGGCGGCAGCCTTGAACAGGACGCCATAGATCTCGGCCTTGTTCTGATAGGCGATGTCGGCGATCTGAGCCGGCAGGGTAAAGTCCACATGATAGTAGGGAACCGGCAGCAGCTCGGCCTGACCCGCGGCCAGCCAGTCCTTGGCGGCGGCCCCCTGGCACTTTGGGCAGTGGCGATTGCGGCAGGAGTTATAGGCGATCTGAATGTGAGCACAGTCCTGGCAGCGCGCGACGTGCCCGCCAAGCGCCGCCGTGCGGCAGCGCTCGATGGCCGACATCACTCTCAACTGGCCGAGGCTCAAGTGGCCGGCGTTGGTATCACGCCAGGCAGCACCGAGGGCGCGAAAGATATCCGCGACCTCCAGCCTTTCCCGAGGCACCAGACCCCGGGACTACGAGACCTTCTTCTTTCTCCCCTTGCTGGCCGGCAGCAGCTCCAGCGGGCTCTTGACGGCGCGCAAGGTCCGGCTGTCGACCCGGCTATAATGGGCCGTGGTGTTGAGCTTGGCATGGCCCAGCAGCACCTGGATCACGCGAATGTCGACCTTCTGCTCCAGCAGGTGGGTGGCAAAGCAATAGCGCAGCGTATGCAGGCTCACCCGCTTGTCGATCCCGGCGGCCTCCTTGGCCCCGTGAAAGATGCGGCTCAGCTGCCGGGCGGTCAGATGGTTGACCGGGTTTTGACCGGGAAAGAGCCAGCCGCCTGGCAGCATCACGCCCTTCTCTCGTCTGGCCCGCCACCAATCGCGTAGGAGCGTCAATAGGTCGTCCGACAGCATGGCATAGCGGTCCTTACGACCCTTGCCCTGCTCGACCCGGATGGTCTGGCGCTCGGAGTCAATGTCGGTGACCTTCAGGGAGACCACCTCCGAAGCCCTGAGCCCCGCACCATAGGCCAACGACAGTGCCGCTCTGGCCTTCAGGCCCGGGGCGTGATCCAAAAGCCGTGCGACCTCTTCGGGGCTCAGGATCACCGGCAGACGCTGCGGCAGGCGTACGGTCGTCAGGCCGACCTCGGCATCGCCCCGGACCAAGGTCACCCCGAAGAAGAAGCGTAAACCCGAGACCGCCAAGTTCATGTTGGCCGCCGAGGCCCCCGAGGAGCGCATGTGATGTTGGAAGCGGCGCAGATCCTCCTTGTCCGCCTGGTCCGGCGAGCGACCGAGAAAAGCCGTGAAGTTCCGCACCACGGCGAGGTATCCTCGCTGCGTGCAGGCCGTGAAGCCGCGGACTTCCATGTCCTCGATCATGCGCCGGCGCAACGGGCTGATGGCTTTGTCCGTCATGGGTCTGTTCCTTCTGTTGAGTTCATGGTTGGGGAACCACAATCTCAACACGGGACAGACCCTGCCCGTTAGTCACCTGCCAGGCCGAAACCTCACCACGAAATACCGCGAAAGCGGTTTAGTCCTTTGGCTAAACCGCGACCTTTCGCACGCGCCAACTCAGAGCCCGGTTTGAACCCGAAACCTGCCATCCAAGTCTAGTGGCGCAAATGGCCCAGTAGGATCGACTGACGCCTGTCAATTCCAGACTGAGACACGACCGAAAAGGCGACCGCCTCAAGCCGTCAAGCCACCATCCACCACCAGCGTCTGTCCGGTGATATAGGCCGCGCCGGCACAGAGGTAGAAGATGGCGTCGGCGTAGTCCTCGACGCGGCCGACGCGACCGAGCGGCACCTTGGCCGACTCGCGCTCTTTCCAGCCCTCGCCCCAGTCGATGTCCCAATTGGAATCGCCGACGAAACCCGGCGCGATGGCGTTGACCCGCACCTCCGGCGCCAGGCCCTTGGCCGGCTCGCGGGTCAGGCTGACCAGCCCGGCCTTGGTCGCCGAATAGGCCGCCACCGGGATAAACCAGCAGCGGGAAACCGGAACCGGCCTCCTCGTAATGAATCCGCACGGGACCATTATCATATATTAGCATTGCGGTTTTCCATTCACGATGAGGTATACCGAGTTCGGAAAATTGGTATTCACCCTGCACGAGTACAATCATGCCTCTCAAAATGGTTTCATTCGCGTCGACGGCACCTCATATGGTGTCGCTGATCGCAGCCACGGCACCCGGAACGGAGTTCGTACATTGACAAGCACCTACACGCCGCCGAACGTCTGGACATGGGAAGGCCAGGGTCAGGGGCGGTTTACCAGCACCAACCGCCCGATCGCCGGAGCGACACACGACAAGGAACTCCCCGTCGGCAAGCACCCGTTGCAGCTCTATTCGCTCGGCACGCCGAATGGCGTGAAGGTCACGGTACTGCTGGAGGAACTGCTGGCGCGGGGCCATGCGGGCGCCGAATACGACGCCTGGCTGATCCGCATCGGCGACGGCGACCAGTTCGGCAGCGGCTTCGTTGCGGCGAACCCGAACTCCAAGATCCCGGCACTGATGGACCACAGCACCAATCCGCCAACCCGGGTCTTCGAGTCCGGCGCGATTCTGCTGTACCTAGCGGAGAAATTCGGCGAATTCCTGCCGAGTGATCCGGCACAGCGGCCGGAATGCCTGTCCTGGCTGTTCTGGCAGATGGGCAGCACCCCATATCTCGGCGGTGGCTTCGGCCATTTCTACGCCTACGCCGAGGAAAAACAGCAATACCCCATCGACCGCTACACGATGGAAACCAAGCGCCAACTCGACGTGCTCGACCGGCGCCTGGCCGACAACCGCTATATGTGCGGCGGCGAATACACCATCGCCGATATGGCGATCTGGCCGTGGTATGGCGGGCTGGTCATCTTCGACCAGTACGGGGCGGAGGAGTTCCTCGACGCCAAGTCCTACGCCAACGTGCTGCGCTGGGCGGAAGAAATCCACACCCGCGAGCCGGTCAAGCGCGGCCGCATGGTCAACCGCTTGCGCGGCGAACCGCACGAACAGCTCCGCGAACGCCATGACGCCGGGGATTTCGAAACGAAGACGCAGGACAAGGTTGGGGCGGCGGACTGAAGGGGGCGCGACGAGAGCGTTTAACTGAGCACTGACAACGTTAAAGTTCAGTCCTGTTTACACCCGATAATGGAGTTATAAAACGGGCAGCGGCTTGGTCTGCTTTTTGTAGAGTCGAGTTGTGGCGCGGTAGCAGTAGGATCGGCCTATCGGGTTCCGCCCCTTTCGTATGGCGGTGCCTCAATAGCCGGGCCTTGACTCCGTTTCCACACCCCGCGCACGCCACCCGATGACACCTGCAGGCCCTGCAGCATCAATTCCTGCGACACCCTCAGCGCACCGTGGCTCGGATGATCCAGACCGTGCGCCAGGATCGCCGCCTCGATCTCGGCCGACACCCGGTTCGGATGCGGGCCCCTGGCGCCGGGAAGGCGGTCGATCAGACCATCGGCGCCATAGGTCTGTTTTCGCGAACGGCTCATTAGGGCCGGTTGCCTCCATTCAATTTCGAACTGACCTATTACCGAATCAACGACCGCCTCAGGCCGTCAGTCCGCCGTCGACGACGAGGGTATGTCCCGTGACATAGGACGCGCCGGCGCAGAGGTAGAAGATGGCGTCGGCATAGTCCTCGACGCTGCCGACGCGGCCGAGCGGCACCTTGGCCGACTCGCGCTCTTTCCAGCCCTCGCCCCAGTCGATGTCCCAGTTGGAATCGCCAACGAAACCCGGCGCGATGGCGTTGACCCGCACCTCCGGCGCCAGGCCCTTGGCCAGCTCGCGGGTCAGGCTGACCAGACCGGCCTTGGTCGCCGAATAGGCCGTGGAACTGCCGCCGCGGTAGGCGGCGATCGAGGCGGTGCCGACCACCGCGCCGCGCGATGCCTTGAGCGCCGGTGCCGCCGCCTTGGTACAGCGGAAGGGGCCGACCAGGTTGACCGACAGCAAAAGCTGCCAGAAATCCTCGTCGAGACGCGCCAGGTCGCTTTGCGGGATCACCGCCTTGGTGCCCGGCGTGCCGGCGTTGTTGACGAGGTAGTCCAAGCCGCCCAGGTCCTCGATCGCCGTCAGCACCATGCGTTCGGCGTCTTGCGGGTCGCCGACGTTGCCGGGCGCGGCCCGCACCGCCAAGCCCTCGCCGACGAGGCGCGCGACCTCGTCCGCGAGACGCGCATTGCCGGCGAGGTCGTTGATCGCGACCTCGGCGCCGTTGCGCGCCAGTTTCTCGGCGGCGGCGAGACCGATGCCCGAGGCGGCGCCGGTGACCAGCGCACGTTTGCCGCTGAGGTCGGCGGTGATGGTGGTCATGGCGCTTCTCTTTCGGTCAGAGTCAGTTGCGCTGGCGCAGGTTCAGCTTCTCGCGCGCCTCGCCCGGTGTCAGGATGCGCGCGCCCATCAGCTCGACGATCTGGCGCGCCTTGGCGACCAGTTGGCCGTTACTCGCCAGGACGCCGCGCTCCAGATAGAGGTTGTCTTCCAGGCCGACCCGCACATGTCCGCCGAGCAGCACGGCCTGCGCCACCATCGGCATTTCCATGCGCGAGATACCGAAACCGGCCCACTCGGCGCCCTCGGGCAGCATGTCGGCCATGGTCTTCATGCTGGCGGTGTCGGCGCCGGCGCCCCAGGGGATACCAAGGCAGATCTGGAACAGCGGCGGCGCGTCAATCAGACCTTCCTTGACCAGCTGATTGGCGAAACGCAGATGGCCGGTATCGAAGACCTCGAGCTCGGGCTTCACGCCGAGCTCCTGCACCCGCGCCGCCATGATGCGCAGCATGGCCGGCGTCGAGATGTAGATGTCGTTGTCGTTGCCGAAGTTGAGGCTGCCGCAGTCGAGGCTGCAAATATCGGGCAGCAGTTCCTCGACGTGGCGCAGGCGCTCCAGCGGCCCCGCGAGATCGCTGCCCGGGCCCGGCTGGGTCGGGTTATCCGCGTCGACCACCCAGTCGCCGCCCATGCCCGCGGTGAGATTGATGACGACATCGGTGTCGGAGCCGCGAATGCGCTCGACCACCTCGGCAAAAAGCGCGGGGTCGCGCGCCGCCTTGCCGGTTTCGGGATCGCGCACGTGGCAGTGCGCGATGGCGGCACCGGCCTTGGCGGCCTCGATCGCCGCATTGGCGATCTGCTCCGGCGTTTTCGGCAGGTCGGGGTGCATGTCGGCGGTGTCGCCGGCGCCGGTCACCGCGCAGCTGATGATGACGTCAGTGTTCATCGGGTCTACTCCCTTGCGGCACGATCGGCCGAAACCTGTTTTTTGGCAAGCTTACCCGTTTCTCGGCAAGCCTAGTGCGGATCAAATAGCTAGAGCAGATTCACCGGGTCAATGGATCGCCGCTTGCGATTCCATGTGACCCGGATCTGCTCTAGTGGCCCGCGGCGGCATGGCTCCCCGCCAAGCGCCGCGGAGCCTAGCAGGCTCTTGTCCGGGCAATTTATTCGATTCCGCCATCGAGTTGAAGAAATTCGACAGGCGCTGCTCTCAACGCCCCCGGGGGGGGGCCGCCTCAGCAGTCCAGCGTGTGGTCACGCTCCCACTGCGAAATCGCGCTCTTGAAACCGTTCCACTCCTCGTGCTTGAGCTTGGCGTAGCTGGAGACCAGCTCGTCGCCGAGCTCGGCGCGCAGGACCTTGCTCTTTTCGAACAGGCGAATGGCATCGAGAAGGTTGAGCGGCAGCTTCTTCAGGCCGCGCGCCTTGTGGCCGTCCTCGTACCTGTTGATGTCGAGGCGCTTGCCCGGGTCGCGTTTGTTGGCGATGCCGTCAAGGCCGACGGCCAGGATGGCGGCCTGGGCCAGATAGGGGTTGGTCGCGCCGTCCATCAGCCGCAGTTCGAAGCGGCCGGGGTCGGGAATGCGGATCATGTGGGTGCGGTTGTTGCCGCCGTAGCTGACCGCGTTCGGCGCCCAGGTCGCGCCCGAGGTGGTGCGCGGCGCGTTGATGCGCTTGTAGCTGTTGACCGTCGGATTGAAGATCGCCGTCAGGGCATCGGCGGAATGGA
>JAJFGM010000408.1 GCA_021776145.1 Kiloniellaceae bacterium
ATGGATTGGGGTTCTCGGCGAAGACCTGGCGGATCTCTGTTGCGTGATCCGGTTTCGCTTTCAGGCACAGGCTGAAATATTCTTCTCCGTCTCCATCCGGGAACAACCCACCGCATGCCGTGTAGATGGAAAACGGATCCGTTTGTCGCTCCTCATCGCTGTTCGGTCGTAGCGCGGGGACATAGACCAGCAGTTTCTGCGGCCCACCATCGGGGCGCCCCAGGGTGCGCAAAGCCTGCAACGCCGCATCGCGGCTCTCGATACTGCTCTCGCTCGCATCGACGACCGCTATATCGTCGTCGGCCAACTGGCCGCAGAGCTGGCGATAGCGGTTTGCCGGATCGTAGACTACTAGCACCGGCGATTGCTGCAGGCGCTTTCGTATGACATCGTCCCGGATGTACTCGGCAATGTTCACTGCTCAATATTCCTCAAAAATCGAGATGCTTACCGCAGTGGCCAATGACGAGCTTTTTCTCATCTGCGAGCCACTCGAAGTGAATTCGAAGCGTCTCTGCCACGCTGTCTTTGACGCCGTGCTTGAGGTGCTTTTCCATAAGAAATTCGCGACCATGGTAGGTGAAGGTACGGCGACGTTTCCCCTCGTTGCTCAAGGACGATGCTTCCCTTGCAGCAAAGGCCTTCTGGCCGAACGTCTTCCTAGCTTTTTGGTCCCCTTGGCCTGAGGAAAGCGCGCTCCAATAGTCTTCGGCAAATTTCAAAAGTAAGTCGAAGGCCTTGTTGCCATATTTGAAGCCACCTCGATCCGACTCTTTCGCAGATTCAAGTGCGGAGTTGAGGACGATTATTCTGTTCGGATAGAGCCCGGCAATCAAACGAAGAGACTGTTCTAGGGAAGCTTCACTCTTAAGAATCGCACGAATAGTATCTCGTAGTGGCTTGAGAGTCTCGGAAGCTTGGTCCGCCTCATTGTCAGACCGGGCAGCAACGCCAGTTAGGGCATGTTTGAGACCATCAATCGTTGAGTTTGCCTGATCGAGGTTCGCATCGCGATCCTCGAGATCTAGTCTCAATTCATTGATAACGTAATCTTTGTTTTCCAGTTGATCCGCCGCCTCCTTCAGCAGCGATTCATACGCAGCAAGCTCTTCCGAATCGCGCGCTTCCTCCATTGCTTTTTGAAGCTGAGATCGGAGGATTGCCTGGCCGACCATCTCGCTGGATATATGTCGCCACGAATGGGGGAGATTAGTTTGGTGAGTGATGGTTGCCAGCACATCCGATTCGATCGTGGCGCCGGATTCCTCGACATCCCGTATTTGATCAGGGCGCAACAGAATCGTTTTACAGAAGCTTCCAGCTTCAGTCCTTCTTACAGGGAATACGATACGGATAGCGCCGCCAAATACGGAATACTGACGGCCAAGAATCCTCTGGATCTCGTAGGTGTCTGCTTCCGCGGGTATGTCAATCACTTGCGCAAGACCCATGACAACCGAACGCATCCGCGCTGGTGCCACCGGGTAGATGCCATCGCGATCGCAACTTATTTGGACGATAGGATGACGGCGACCCTCACGTTCGATCTCGTAGGCAAATGCTGCTGCGTTCTGCTCGGTAACGCGAATAACCACGAGGCCAGGTGTCTCGCCAACCGGCTGACAGTGCTCAATCAACTGCTGGACAATTCTCGGCCGCGTTACTTGGATCGGCGTCGTGACTTTTGCACTGACTTCGTCGGTTCTTAGGAGTACCGAGCAATCCAAAGTGGCTTCGTCGCTTGCTTGTCGGAAGCCGACTTCGGTTACCCAACGTCGGCCTGGTACGCCGGGCTGCCCATGCACAAGCCGGGCACAGAAATGATATGGGAAGACTATTCCATCCTCATCATCAAGAGTGGCACGCGAACTGAGTGCCGCTCCATCGGCAAATCTTAGCTCACCGATACCGTTCGCAAGCCGCGCCGCGTCAACGAAGCTCCTCCGCGTCTGACCGACCCAAGTTGCGATTTGATCGATAATCGCTCTTGGACCACCATCAGGGTTGAGAACGAAGCTATTTGCGTAGACAAGCATGCGGGTTCTCTCAAACCGTTCCTATGCGGTTGATTTCTTACCGTGCGTTTTTCTCGCCTTCGGCTGTGGCTCTACGTAGAGTTCTTCCAGATCATGTGCGATGGCGAGCGACTTGTCGGTCTTGCACTTCTCGCGCACGCGTTCAGGCCAGTAGCCCATGGCGAGATAGGCCCAGTCGTAGTCCCCCTTTTCCAGCTTAGCCCAAGTGTCCTTCAGCACCTTTTGCCAGGGCTTGTGAAGGAAAAACTGCCACAATGGGGCGGCGGCGATCTGGACACCATCATCATGGTTCGGACAATAGGTGGGAGCAATCTGCAATAAGGCATCGCGCAACTCGATGAGTTCGAGTTCCAGGGCTTGCAGCGCCTCGAAGTCCTTTTCATCCGCGCTCGAGCGGGCACCGCCCTTGTCGCGCAGCGCGCTGGCGTCATGGCAAACCTGCTTCAGCTTCGGCTCGATGAAGTCGTTCAAGGCGGTGTAGAGCGTCTGGCTGGTCAGGCTGGGATAGTAGAGCCAGAGCGTATAGCTGCCTGAGGGTGTCGAGAGCGGCCAGTAGATCGGGGCCTTGCGGCGGCTCTTGCTGTATTGCTTCAGGTGGAAGGGGAAGAAATCACGTTGCAGCCAGCGGCGCACGTCAGCGAGCACCGGGGCATCGACCCGGGCGAGCACTTCTTCGATCAGGCGGGCAACGTCATTCGGGTGCCCCTGGTCGTCTACCAGAATGCCGGAATGGACGTGAAACGGTTCCGCACCATCGGGCAGCATGCCAGGGCTTTTGGCTGGCAAGGGGTCAAATGGTTCAGGCTCAGGCGGGGCCGCGCGCTCGCCAGTGGCCAAACGCCAGTCGAAGCGGCCGAATGCGACGCCGGTGGCCCAGCTGAGCAGACCGTCCGTCTGGTCGACCGCGACTGCGCTTTCGTCGTCTTCGTTGTCGTCTGCGTCTTCATCGCTTACATCCTCACCAGTAGAGCCATGTGACCCGAGCGCTGCAGCGCGGTCCGCTTCGCTGAAACCGTAGAGTTTGAAGGCAGTCTCGTCGACCTTGGTCTGAATATCGGTCAACTCTGACTCGATCGACTGCGGGTCGTAATCTCCCAACCGCACTTGCAATGCAGCAGGCAGATGGAAGGCACTCGACGTCTCCTCGGTATAGTCGAGAGTCCTCTTGCGAGACCAAGCACGCCTTGCTGCAGAAACCAGCTCTTGCCTTTGTACTTCGGTGCATTCTGGGACCGGTGTGTTTTGGACCACTCCAACTTCGAATGACTGCGCCAGCTCCGTTCGAGCGAGCTGCAGCGAGACCAGAACCGCAAATGCTTTGCTGTTCAATATCCCCATTAAGAAGAGAAGGCCATTTTCATCATCGCTCGGCTCAAAAGCTGCCGGCCCCTTGTCGCCAAAAATTGAATCTGCTGGCATTGCACGAAAACTGAGACCGTTGGTCCGTCGCGGCCACGTGATCCCTGGGCGAAAATAGTGGTCCGCGCTATGAAGCTCTGCTGTCCAGTTTGGTGACCATCCTCTGCTTTCTCTGTAATCTATCAGATACGCCTTGAGACTATCGCCGTTGCGATGCCAAGAAAGCCGGAGAAATATGTCTGCGTAGTAAGGTGAGAATATCCCGCCCTTGGCAAAGGTTTTCCAAGAGGTTGTCAACGCGCTTGGAATTTCCCAAGATGCCCGGATAAATCTGAAATCGTCGAGCGTCTTGCCGCCGGAAGCAGCAATACGGCCGCCTGATTGAAATGAAGGAAGGTTTGAGAACAAATCCCTCATTGTGTCCGAAACCCAATATGCAAAGGGCGCTCCAGGCACGGAACGAAAAGAGCTTGGTTCTACTTCAAAGGTTTTCGGACCCAAACTGCCCGTCCGCAGAGCCTGGCAGCAGTCGCGTAAAGCGGTTTCCTTCTCGGCATCGCCCATCAATCTGAGAAAGACAGTCACGCTTTCTTTTCCAAAACATATGCAGCTGCTTCGACGGCAGCGTCATCCATTACGCCATATCCGAGATCAACCATTACTTGTGGCTGAGTCATGCCGAGAACCACGTGCTCGCGCCACTTCTGAAAGCTCTTAAGAAAAAAGCAGGTCCGAGAAGTTATCGCACCAAGTCTTGAGCCAACCCGCATCAGGTCAATTCCGCGTTCCACAAAAATTGCCATCAGATCGCTCTTTCCGTTGGGAAAAGCCTTTGCAAGTTGACCCTTAGTGCCATCGGCCAAGCCACCAAAGGGCGGGTTCATGACCACCACGTCGAAAACCTCGCGACAGTGATCGATCATCCGCAAACCCTGAAGCGCGTCCTCAGCAAAGAGCCGTCCCTGATAGGTAGACCGCGCCGCGCGGGCGAACTCACTCAGCGCTTCCCGCAGCCGCGTTTCGGCCTTCTGCCATTGCGCCATGTCCTCTTCGCGGAAAAGGTCGCCACGCTCGCCAAAGACTTTACGGATCAGCGCCGGCAGCTCCTTTTCGACCTGCAACAGCACCCCAAGCTCCGGCAGGCCCTTGAGCAGGAACAGCGTCTTCTCGAATAGCTCAGCATCCAGGGGGTCAAGCTCTTCCATGAACCGTTTGCGCAGGTCCACCTCGGCCGGGGGCGCCGTCGCCGCCACCACATGCCCACGCCCGACCGGCGGCCGGTCCTTTGCCTTGACGCCCGCCTCATGCCAAGTCCGCTGCGCCCTCAGCCACAGTGCCAGGGAGGCGATCTGCGCCGCGCGCGGGTCGATATCGACGCCGTATATGTTGTGTTCGATAATCAGCCGCGGCACGTCGTGCAGAAACGCCTCCTGGTCCGCGTAGGTCTGGCACAGCGGCTTCAGATTGGGGCTGCCGCCCGTCTCGGTATCCAAGCAGCCAGGGCCATATGTTTGCTCCCAATCCCAAGACTCGCGATAGATTTCCAGAAACAGGTCAAAGGCGTAGAGCCCGAAATGCATCGACCCGCAGGCCGGATCGAGCAGCTTGATCGTGCGCGGATCACGCAGGCGCTTTGCAGGCTGTGGCTGCTCATCGGGTTTCACCAGCAGATACTGGCAGCGGTCGCGCAGGCCGGTCTGACCGCCTGTCCAATTGAACCAAAGCCGCCCCAACGTGTTGTCGACCAGGAATTCCACCACATAGCGCGGGGTGAAGAACTGGTTGCGCACTGCAAGCTCGCGGCTGTTGCGCGGTGACTGGCTAGCATCGCGCATCGCTTTGCGCTCTTCCTTCGAGTTGAAGTACTGGTAGATCCAGCCGATCGTCTCGTCCTCGGCCCAAAGGCGTTCCAGGTCGGGCGCATCAATGAGGGCGAGCAGGTCCAATAGCGCTGGCTCGCGCGGGAATAGCCGGCCCTGCGGCGCATGGCGGTCGAACAGGATGCCGAGCTCCGGCTCGAACTCGTCGAACAGGCTCAAGAGAAAACTGCGATAGGCATCGCCGGTTTCGCCAAGGCCGGCGCCGGCCAACTGTTCGTAAAGCTGAAAGCCTTGCGAACGGTAGCCGTTGTCAACGCTCTGCCGCAGCACGCCACGGGCCTCCATCAGCCGCAGCGCAATCATGCGATTGAGCGTGGTAAAGGCCTGTTCCCGAGCTATGCGTTTCAGCGCTTCTTTTTGCGCCTTTGCCCCCGTTTCTGTGGCCGTCGCGGCGTAGTGCGCAAGGATCTCGCGCAGCAAATAGGCCGTCTGTAGGCGGCTGTCATCCAGATGACCGAGCTTATCGATGTCGGCCGCGGTACCGCTCTCCGGGTCCAGGCCATAATCCTGTTGCAGTTGCCGAGTGAATTCGAGCGTCAGCAGCGTTCGCGCATCGGTGACGAAGCGTTGCAGGCGATTCCGCGTGGCTTGATCGAACGCCATAGCCGCCTACTCCTGAGACAATTTGATCTCGAACTCGTCCCAGAATCCGACGTCGACCTTCAGGGTTTGCAACTCCCCAATAACTTCGTCCAGGGTGGCCATAGAGGTAACGGTCACCGGCAGTTTGACTGTCTTTTCAAACTTGCCGCGCCCCTCGCGCAAGGCCTTGCTTTTTGCTTCTTCGGCCCGGTTTCGCTGCCTGGCCTGCCCGTCAGCTGCTATTCCTCGCTTGATGTCGTTGAGGCGGGTATGCAGGTCGTAGTCATGCGCGATCAATTGCCCCAGCCCCGCAATGTCGTTACTCACCGAGATCTGCAACCCAGCAAGTTGCGCCAGGGCGTTACTCTGCTCTTCCTGTGTAATTTCCCGCCACTCCGGCAGCAGCGCAAAATCCTTTTCCGCCGAAACCAGAAGCGATTTTTGTGCCGCAGCGGTATCTTCGACAGCCTTCGCAATTCGCCCTTGGATCGACGTCAGCGTTGTTGCCAAGTCGGCCTTGTGCTTGAAAAAATCATCCCTCGTAAGGTGATCTTCGGCATTCCGGAGGTCTTCCGCCGAATCGCTTTTCACCTCGCCCGGTACGCCTGTCCCCGGCAGACCGGCGATCTCTCGTTGATGCTCTCTGAGGGAACCGATGGTTTCGAGCAAATCCGGCGTCAGCGCGGCCTTCGCAGCCTGCGCCCAACGGATGTCGTCATAGAGGGTCGACTGCTCGCTGCCGAAGCGCTGCGGCGCGTCCGAGGCGTCGGCCGACAACAAGTCGGCTATATCCCGTTGCGTCGACCTAATCCGGTCGGCCCCGGGCAACTTGAGGCTATCAAGCGTACCGGCCAGCGATGCAATTCCGTTCGATATCTGCGGCAGATGCTTGCTCGCAATCTTTCCTATCTCGTCTTCCAGAGGCACGACCTGATCGCCAACGAGCTCGGTCAGGCGCTCGGCTGCACGAACCAGCATCTCCGTCGACGGCCGGTCATGCCGCAGAGAGACGCCGACGCCTCGGAAGCTGCTGTTGGTCTTCAGCGCTTCTATCGCCTGCTGACCGTTGACCGTGATTTCCCGACCCGAGACCTTCAGTTTCAGTTCGCCGGCAAGAAAGTTCGCTGCCACCAGATAGCGCAGCGTATCCTGCGACCAACCGAAGGGCGGGCCGCTGAAGTGTTCCTGCAAGCGCTTGCCCTCGACCACGCCGTTGCGGTCGATGTAGTTGCGAATACTCAAGAGGGCCTTGTGCGCAGTGTCGATCTTTGGCGTGCCGCCGCTGATCTGGACGAGGCTGAGAGGGTCGGTTTGAGTGGTCACACCGCGGAGATCGCCAAGGCGGAGGAACCTCTCCGCCAGCGCCGCCTCGCCCCGATGTGGCGCTTCGGTATAGTGGTCGAAAATCTGCTCTGCAGCCGTCGCAAGATGCTTCTTGCAGGCCTCCTGCAGTTGCGGATCCAACGCGCTTACAGCCGTCGCCTGCCCACGAAACAGGAAGGATCCCTGGCCGACACTCCGAGCGATCCTTTGGCGTAACTCCAATAACAGACGTGCTGCGCGTTCAGTCTGACTGGTGCAGTATTCCCTTACTTCCTGATCCGGGTCGCTGCGGTGCAGTTCGGCGATACGCTGGCAGCGATAAATCTCGGCCACCAGATCATCGGCCTCCGGCGAACTACGGCCAAGCAAATAAATCGTGTTTGCAGAGCTGCGGTGACGAGACTCATCCAGCAGTCGCGTCCGTACGGTGTCGTAGTCCGTGGGGTCGACAAACTCGACGATTGTCTGCACCGTCTCGCGCTCGCCGGCGAGGCTCGACGCCTGCGCCCCTACTTGGGATTTGATCCCAGATGTCACGACGAAACTACCGTGCAATCGCGCCGATGGCAGTGGGTTAAAGACCTCACGCAACGCTTCGTTGGCGATGCGCCGGATATCAGCGGTTCGCTGCGGTATACGCGCGCGCTCCTGCTCGATGTCGTTCAGCTTCTCGCTGAAA
>JAJFGM010000409.1 GCA_021776145.1 Kiloniellaceae bacterium
GTTCGCATGACCGAATGAGTCATCTTGGAGTCAATCATGCCGCGACGCAAAGGCTTCAAGCGGCCCTTCACTGCGATTTGGGACGAACCTATGCCTCTTCCGCCACGCCGCCATCGAGCTTGGCAGCGAGCGAGGCTTCAAGGAAAGCATCGATATCGCCGTCGAGCACGCCCTGGGCGTTGCCCTTTTCGACGTTGGTGCGCAGGTCCTTGACCATCTGGTAGGGCTGCAGCACGTAGGAGCGGATCTGATGGCCCCAACCGATGTCGGTCTTTGCCTCGGCCTCGGCCTGGGCGGCGGCATCGCGCTGCTGCAGTTCGTGTTCGTAGAGACGGGCGCGCAGCATGGACATGGCCTGGGCCCGATTCTTGTGCTGCGAACGGTCATTTTGACACTGGACGACGATGCCGGTGGGAATGTGGGTCATGCGCACCGCCGAATCGGTCTTGTTGACATGCTGACCACCGGCGCCCGATGCGCGATAGGTGTCAACTCTGAGGTCCTTGTCGAGCACTTCGATCTCGATGGAATCGTCGACCACCGGATAGACCCAGATGCTGGCGAAGCTGGTGTGGCGCCGGGCCTGGGAATCAAAGGGCGATATCCGCACCAGTCGATGAACGCCGGATTCCGTTTTCAGCCAACCATAGGCGTTTGTGCCCTTGATGCTGATTGACGCCGATTTCAATCCGGCCTCCTCGCCGGCGCTTTCTTCAAGCCATTCAACCTTGTAGCCATGCGCCTCGGACCATCGCAGGTACATGCGCAGCAGCATCAGCGCCCAGTCCTGCGCCTCCGTGCCGCCGGCTCCGGCGTTGACTTCTAGATAACAATCGTTGGCGTCCGCCTCGCCCGAAAGCAAGCTCTGCAACTGCAACTTGGCGGCGCGGGCCTTCAGGGTTTCGAGTTGGCGACGGGCCTCCTCGACGCTCTCCTCGTCGCCTTCGGCCTCTCCCAGCTCGGCCAGGGTGGTGCCGTCTTCTAGTTCACTTTCCAGCGCCCCGAAGGCTTCCAGAGACTGCTCCAGATGCGTGCGTTCGCGCATCACCTTTTGGGCCCGCTCGGGATCTTCCCAAAGCTGCGGGTTCTCGGCCTCGGCGTTCAGCTCTTCAAGACGCAGACTGCTCGCTTCGGGGTCAAAGATGCCTCCTCAGCAGGGCCAAGGACTGATTGATGTCCTCCACCACCGCTTCGATTTCAGCGCGCATGTCTCCTCCAGCGATCGAGTCTCAAGGGTTTGAACCTGATTAGAAACGCGCGCGGCTTATAACAACGCTGTTCGCGCCTGGCCATGGGAAAAGCCAAACCAGACCCGCCCGGTAGCCGACGACGTCGCGGTCGAGCCACGGCAAATAACGGCTGGACCTATGCTGTTACGGCTTAGCAAGGCGCTTTTTTTGTGGCAGGCTGCGGAAATCGATTAACCGCCCCGATCGGCCGCGAGAACCAGCAGTCGGGCAAGAAAGGATCAGGCCATGACGTCCAATCTGCAAACCATCGCACGGGGCTTCGATCGCGATGAATGGGCGTTGCGGGTCGACCTTGCCGCCGCCTTTCGCCTGGCAGTGGAGTTCGATTGGCACGAATCCGTCGCCAACCACTTCAGCGCCGCCGTATCGCCCGATGGCAAGACCTTCTTGATGAACCCCTGCTGGATGCATTTCTCCGCCGTCAAGGCGAGCGACTTGCTGCTTTTGGACGCCGACGACAAGGAGACGATGCAGCGCGAAAATGCGCCCGACCCCTCGGCCTGGTGCATTCATTCGCAGATCCACGCAAATTGCCCGGGCGCCCGTGTGCTGCTGCACTGCCATCCGCCCTACGCAACGGCGCTGGCGGGGCTGAAGGATCCGACGATTCACCCGATCGATCAGAACACGGCGCGTTATTTCGGACGCGTCGCCGTCGATCTTTCCTTTAGCGGTATCGCCGACGAAGAGGCCGAAGGCCGTCGCCTGGCCGGTCTTTTCGGTAATCATTCGGCAATGATGATGGGCAACCACGGCATCAGCGTCGCTGCCGCGACGGTCGCCGAGGCCTTTGAAGAGCTCTATTTCCTTGAACGCGCCTGCCGCACCCTGGTGCTTGCCTATTCGACCAACCAGCCCTTGAACGTCATGTCCGACGAGCTGGCGGAAATGACCGCGCAGGGCTGGGACAACTACAAAGGCATGGCTTTTTCGCATTTCGCCCAACTGAAAGCCAATCTGGACGCCAAGGACCCCTCTTACGCCCACTGATCGGCGGCGGGGCTTGAGCGTCGCGGTCGTGTGACGGGCTTCAGTAAAGTCCGCCGGTTCCGCTGGCCGGACGCTCGCCGCTCGGATTGTAGCCACCATCGATGATGACCTTTTCGCCGCTGGGCAAGGTGCCCGGCTTGAAAGCTTCAAGGAAAACCTTGCGGTCTCCGGCGACGGCAAGCTGCCCGGTTTCGGCATTCAGACGGACCAGGCGTATTCCCGGCGGCACACGAAAGGGCACCGTTGGCCGATCGGCGAAAGCTTCACCCATGAAGGTCTTGAAAACCGGCGCCGCGACATTGGAGCCGGTGTCCTTGGGCCCCAACGTCCTGGGCTCGTCGAAACCGACAAAGACACCGACCGCCAGGTCCGGAGCGAAGCCGATGAACCAGGTATCCACATTGTTGTTGGTCGTACCGGTCTTGCCAGCCAAGGGCAGGCCCAGCGAGTTGATGCGGATGCCGGTACCGCGCTGGACGACGCCGCGCAACATGCCGACGATCTGAAAGGCGCTGCCGGGGTCGGCGACCTGTTCGCGCTCGTCGGGCAGTTCCGGAGGCGCCTGGCCGCTCCAGATCGCGTTGCGGCAGCCTGCGCACTCACGCAGATCATGGCGAAATACAGTCGCGCCATGGCGATCCTGGACTCGGTCGATCAGCGTCGGAGTGATGCGTCGACCGCCGTTGACCAGCATGGCATAGGCGGTGGTGATATCCATCAAGGTGGTCTCGCCGGCGCCCAATGACATCGAGAGCTGTTCGGGCATGTCGGACATGACACCCAAACGCTCGGCGTAGGCTGCGACCTTTTCCATCCCGATGGTCTGCGCCAGGCGTACGGTCATCAGGTTGCGCGACTTTTCGATACCAACCCGCATCGGCGTCGGGCCGTAGAATTTCTTGGTGTAGTTGGCCGGCTTCCACTTAGCCAGACCCGGCCCCTGATCGACGACGAAGGGGGCATCGAGAATCAAGGTGGCCGGCGTGAAACCGCTGTCGAGACCGGCCAGATAGACAATCGGTTTGAAAGCGGAGCCGGGCTGGCGCTTGGCTTGTACCGCGCGATTGAACTCGCTGCGCTCGTAGGCAAAGCCGCCCGACATGGCGAGCACCCGGCCGGTATGGGGATCGAGCGCCACGACGGCGCCGTCGACATCGGGCATCTGGCGCAGCGCAAAACTGGCAGGCGGATAAGCAGTGCCTTCCGCGTCGCCAGTGACCGGCTCGACCAGAATAACGTCGCCGGGGCTCACGATCTCGGCGATGCTCTTCGGCGTCCCTCCGACCTTTTGTTCCTCGCGCCAGGCGCGGGCCCATTTCGCCTCGGCGAAAAGCAGCGTGCCGCGACCGGCGTCGGCAAACCCGAGTTCGGCGTTACCGTCGGTCAGGGCGAGGACGATGGCCAACTGCCAGGGTTCAGTGCCCGGTGGCACCTCCATCTCGGCTAGTTTTTTCTGCCAATCCGCCGCCTCGAGCTCGATCCGCGACAAGGGGCCGCGCCAGCCGTGCCGCCGGTCATAAGAGACAAGGCCCTCTCTGAGAGCGCGTTGCGCGATGTCCTGCAAGCGCGGATCCAAGGTCGTGCGCACCGACAGTCCACCCTGGTAAAGTTTATCGTCGCCATAGAGCGAGACCAATTCGCGCCGTACTTCTTCCGCGAAATACTCGGCTTGGACCGGTTGCGTGGCGTCGGGACGCCGCACTTCGAGCGGCTCCGCCAAGGCCGCGATGGCGTCGCGGTCGCCGATCCGTCCATCTTCCAGCATGCGCCCGATAACCCAGTTGCGCCGGGCCACGGCGGCCTCGTATTTGCGCAAGGGGTGGTAGTTGTTCGGCGCCTTGGGCAAGGCTGCCAGATAGGCCGCCTCGGAAATGCTCAACTCGTCGAGCGATTTGTTGAAATAGTTGAGTGCCGCCGCTGCCGCGCCATAGGACCCGAAACCGAGATAGATCTCGTTGAGGTAAAGTTCGAGGATCTGATCCTTGGTGAAGGCTTGCTCGATCCGGAAAGCCAGGATGGCTTCCTTGATCTTGCGCTCAATGGAGACTTCGTTGGTGAGCAAAAAGTTCTTGGCGACTTGCTGGGTGATAGTCGAGGCGCCGACCGGGCGCCGGCTACGCCCGATATTTACGATGTTGGTGACCACCGCGCGGCCGATCGACGCGAAGCTGATGCCGGGATGCGAATAAAAGCTCTTGTCCTCGGCCGCGAGGAAGGCGTTGCGCACACGCAAGGGGATCGCCTCTATCGGCACGAAAACACGTTTTTCCGTTGCATATTCAGCCAGGATGCGGCCATCGCCCGCATGCACACGGGTCACTGTCGGCGGCTCGTAGTTGGCCAACTGCCGGTAATCCGGCAGATCACGGCCGTATTCATAGAGCACGTACAAGAGCCCCCCGGCCCCGACCAGGGCCGCCAGGAGAGTTAAACCGATGAGGCCGGCCAAAATTCGCAACATTATCTCACGCAATCCAGTCTAGATTCCGCCGGCAAGTGCTGGCGTTGACCCCGGTTCTCGCCAGGCCTGGAGAAGCAATCCTCTACAGGGCCTTGACGTCTCCTTCACGCCCGGCCCCAGCCGGGATGTGCAAACCCTACCTCAGAATTATGGCAGAGCTATGATTTGCTCAGCGACTTCCGCCAGGCGAAATGGCTGTCGATAGCGCGCAGAACCGACGCCGCGACCTTGTTGCGGTGCGCAGAAGTACGCATTTTGCCCTCTTCGGATCGATTCGAAAGATACCCGATCTCGAACAACACCGAAGGGACCGTCGCCGACTTGAGCACGGCGAAGCCCGCAAAACGGTGCGTATTGCGCAGCAGCGGCGTGACCTTGCCAATTTCGCCAACCACCGTATTCGCAAACTTCTTGGAATGGTTCATGGTCTCGCGCTGCGCCAAATCGATAAGAATCTCGCGCACGTCGTCGGACTGCTCGGCCAGATCAACGCCGGCCAGGGCGTCGGCGGCATTTTCCTTGGTGGCCAGGGCTTCGGCCTCGGCGTCCGAGGAACCCTCCGAAAGCGTGTAGATCGAAGCGCCTCGCACCTTATGAGAGTTGTGTTTGTTGGCATGCAGCGAAATGAATAGATCGGCATTGGCGCGCTGGGCGATATCGACACGGTCGCGCAGTTTCAGGAACTGATCGCGGTCGCGGGTCATGATCACCCGGTAGCGGCCACTGGAGACCAAGAGCTGCCGCAAGGTCTTGGCATAGGCCAGTGTGATGTCCTTTTCGACGATGCCCGAAAGGCCGCGCGCGCCAGGATCGACGCCACCGTGCCCAGCGTCGATAACGATGGTCGGACGCGGATCGCTGGGTGGTTTCGGCGCGACTTGGCGCAAAGCCGCTTGTCGCACCGGCGCGAAGGGCTTGGCTGAACTAATCGGAGCGCCTTGCGGTTGCGCAAAGTAGGTGCTGCGGCTTACCTGGAGGATGTCGATAACGAACCTGAACGGCTTGCCTTCACTCGGCTCCAGAACAAAGACCTTGTCGAGTCGTACCGGTTTTGAAGCATCGAGAACGATGCGGCTGGTGCCAGGCGCGAAAAGGCCATGGCGCATGGCCACGACCAAACCACCCGAACGCGGCGTCTGCAGGGGCGGCAGAGTCCAGGAAAACTCCGGCAGGTCGATCACAACCCGGAAGGGGTCGGGCAAGGTGAACACGCGGTAAGCAGGCGATTCCGAGATCTCCAGCACAAACCGGGTGCGGTCCGGATGCTCGCCAAGACGAGCGGCCGAAACCTCGGGCTTGGCCAGCGCCACGGACGTGAAGTTCAATAGGACAATGAGGTATAAAAAAAAGCGCATTTCTTGCCAAACATCTGGCCCGTACCGCGCGGAGCCTCGAAGCTGTAAGACATATACCCAATGCGACAGTTAATGAACACTGAAAATCATGTCGTCTCTTGTCGAAGACTTAATTCAAGCTCCAGGACCGCAATTAATACTGATTTAGGTTAATAGAGGCTGGATTGCTGTCCTTGGTACTGATAAAGTCGGCTTTGATCGGGCTCGCCAGGATTAATTCCCGTCGGGCAAAGCGCGACACCGCGCCGAAAACGATCACTCGAATCAAATGTTCCCTGGTCATGCGATTTTGGCAAGGGGACGGCCTCGGTCAGCCTGATCGACGGCCAAGCAATCCGGATGGAGCCAGGCACGGTTTTGTGGCTTTCTTCGATCCGAAATTCATCTCCGGTACGCGCTTGCGCGTGCTTGAAACCGTTTGTCGCAGCGGGCAACAGCAGCAGATCGACAGAAAATCTCTGCTCAAGGCCTTGCGGTGACGGACATTCACCAAACGCTCGTTTCGAGAATTGGGACCAGATGTCCGAGATTCTAA